>DAOTVZ010000278.1:0-2946 GCA_034436045.1 Ktedonobacteraceae bacterium
GTTATCCACGTGTTCCTCACCCGTCCGCCACTCCCGCTCCTCCCGTAAGAGAAGCGAGCGTTCGACTTGCATGTGTTAGGCACGCCGCCAGCGTTTGTCCTGAGCCAGGATCAAACTCGCCATCCAAACATTCTATCTGCAATCTCGTCTCACGAGATATGCGTTCTTCATTGGATCATGACAAGCTTGCTCTGAACTGACAGAGACATTTTACTGTCTTGTTTCCTTACCACTCTTCAGTTGTTCAAGTTCACAAGCGATATTTTCGCTCTTTTCGTGCCGTTCGGTTCTTCCGTCCGGCGCAAGAGGAATAATATCACTGTCTCCGCTTCTTGTCAATAGGTTTGGAACGGTTTTTTGGAAAATTATAAAAATTCATTGGTCCCATTCCCTTCGCAGCAGATATGGCTTCTATCATCTATCCTATCCAAAACATATTTTAATCATATCACGCATAAACCAGCAAGCATTTATCATGTGGTAGATAGCATAAAGAGCAGAAATCACTGGCAAAATACGCAAGGAACTGCACGAAAAGAATGGATAGGATATCTTTCCCAACCTCGCGAGTGCGATATGATATACTATGTATCATATCCCTTATACAAAGGGCAACATTAACATCCACAATATCTACCGTATTCCTGAGAGGAAGTATTTTCTCTTCAACATCTGTAGCTTTCACATAGTCCGCTTCCACCGCTTTCAACCAGCATAAAGGGCGTAGTCTGGTTAGTGATATCGCAATACAAAAGGAGTCATCCAGGATGCAGATGATAGAGCCGAATAACATCCCTTATCCTTTTACCTTGCTTGATACCCTCAACGAAGGAATTTATATGTTCGATAGGCAAGGGCGCTGTCTCTACGTCAATTGCAAAGGCATGGAGATCGTTGGCAAAGCACGCGACGAATTACTCGGAAAGAATATGGGGGGGCCGTTTCCCGAACGTCTTGGGACACGCTTCTATGTTGAAGCACAGCGCGCTATCGAGGAAAATCACCCCATCGGTATCGAAATCTACGATTCACTCACGAAGCGCTGGCTTGCGCTCCGCTACTATCCCTCTTCAGAGGGCCTGAGCATTCTGATACTAGACATCACAGAGCGTAAAGAGTTTGAACAGCGCAAAGATGATTTCATTAACATGGCCAGCCACGAACTAAAAACCCCCGTCACGGCGCTCAAAGGTCTGACACAAGTGCTGATCCAGCAACTCACGCAGGCAGCTATGACAGAGGCGATCACGCTCCTCACCATGATAGATGTACAAATTGATCGGCTGACGAAACTGGTTGATGACCTGCTGAATGTTTCGAAAATCCAGGCCGGTCACTTAGAATACGATAGGAGTCCGGTCGATGTCGATGCCCTCGTGCGTGAAACGACCGCCTTGCTGCAAACCAGCACACGCACGCACAGACTCAACGTCAGGGGAGCCACGCAGACCGTTATCATCGGCGACAAAGACCGTCTACGCCAAGTGATTATCAATCTTATCACCAATGCCATCAAGTACTCTCCCCAGGCCAACTGCGTAGATATTCTGCTCAGCAGCACAGCAGAGAGCGTTCATATCGCCGTGCGTGACTATGGCATTGGCATCCCCAAAACTGCGCAACTACACATCTTTGATCGGTTCTATCGCGTCGATAACAAAACCATCCCTGGCTTAGGCATGGGCCTCTATATCGCTTACGAGATCGTCCAATATCACGGCGGCAAACTCACCGTTGAAAGCGAAGAAGGCAAAGGCTCTACGTTTGTGATCTCACTGCCCATCTCGTAGGGACGCGATTCATCACGCCCTTGCATACCTCTACAAAGATGTGAATAATAAGAGCAATAGGACAATGTCAGTGGGACATTGCGCATCCTTATGGAGTATCCGATGCACATAATGCACATCTTCGTTGCCATTCTCGGCATTCTACTCATCTACATTCCGCTGCAGGATGGTTTTGAGACGATTATTCTGCCACGCCGCGTTGCACGACGCTTCCGCCTGGCGCGGCTCTTCTATATACTGACCTGGGCCTTATGGTCGCTCCCGGCGCGTAAGATGCGCGCGGGCAACCGGCGCGAATACTACCTGGCGCTGTTCGGGCCGCTCTCGCTGGTGCTGCTGCTCATCCTGTGGGCCGCACTGCTCATTCTGGGCTATGCCTGTCTTCAGTGGGGTCTCTACTCGCAACTGAATACCACCAGCACGGCAAGCGACTTTGGTACCTACCTCTACCTGAGCGGTACCACATTTATCACGCTCGGTCTGGGCGATATCCTGCCGATCTCCGGCTTAGCGCGTGCGCTGGTCGTGATCGAGGCCGGTACCGGCTTCGCCTTCCTGGCTCTGGTCATCGGCTACTTGCCAGTGATCTATCAAGCGTTTTCCAGGCGCGAGGCCAGTATCACACTGCTCGACGCCCGTGCAGGCTCGCCGCCCAGTGCGGGTGAACTATTGCGAAGACACACACATGCAGGCAATACTAGTAAAATTATTGAATACATGCATGAATGGGAGCACTGGTGTTCCGAGATATTGGAGAGCCATATCTCCTATAATGTGCTGATCTTTTACCGTTCGCAGCACCCCGACCAGTCCTGGTTAGGAGCCATCACTACTGTCCTGGACACCTGCGCGCTGATCCTGGCGGGCATCGAGGGAGTACCGATCAAGCCAATCAAATTTACCTTCGCCATCGCGCGTCATGCCGCTGTTGACCTGGCCCTGATCCTGGATACGCCCCCCGTCAAGGACGGCAATCGCCTTCCGCACGAAGATTTTGTGCGACTACGCGCGCAGCTTGCTGAGGTCGGCCTGATGCTCAAGGATGGCGAGGCCACAGAGAAACGCCTGGCGCAGTTGCGCGGCATGTACGAACCTTTCGTTGAGGGGCTGGCGCGGCGTCTGCTGCTCAACCTGCCCAGATGGATGAAACAGCCAG
>DAOTVZ010000279.1:0-15068 GCA_034436045.1 Ktedonobacteraceae bacterium
AAACGTTTCCGTAGGGGCGTGATTCATCACGCCCTGAGCAACGACAAACGTTTCCGTAGGGGCGTGATTCATCACGCCCTGAGCAACGACAAACGTTTCCGTAGGGGCGTGATTCATCACGCCCCTATGGTATGAGGCCATTGCAGACATGCAGCAGGCGGGGGCTGGGCGTGATCAATCACGCCCCTACGGTATGAGGCCATTGCAGAGATACAGCAGGCGGGGGCTGGGCGTGATCAATCACGCCCCTACGGCATGAGACCATTGCAGAGATACAGCAGGCGGGGGCAAGGAGCGTGATCAATCACGCCCCTACGGTATGAGGCCATTGCCGATTTCGGGTGAAAAAATTCATAATCATGTCTCTACGGGATTACTGGTGATATGATGAGAATGTCGAATTCAGTCATTCTGGCAAAGGAGCATTTCATGGTATTTGAAGAACAGCAGGCATGGCCCTGGGAAGCACGGCACTGGCGCTTCGGCAACCTCGAACTGGGGGCGGGTAGCAAGGCGGCAGGACTGGTCGAGCATGGCAGCTTTGCTGACGGTACACCACTACAGACTCCCCTGCATGTTATCATCGGCCCGCAAGAGGGGCCAACGCTCTACGTGCAGGCTGCGGTCCATGGCGATGAAGTGAACGGCATCGAGGTGTTACGCCGCGTCGTGAAGAACATAACGCCAGAGCAGTTGCGGGGCATCCTGCTGGTCGTTCCCGTCACCAATGGCCCCGGCATGGTGCAGCGCCAGCGCCGCAACCCGTTTGACGATGAGGACATGAATCGCGTCTGGCCCGGTAAGCAGAACGGTATGTCGAGCCAGCAGATTGCCTATAGTCTCTATCAGCAGGTCATTCGCCACGCGCACTACGTCATCGACCTGCACACCGCCAACAGCAATACCCTGTTGCACGTGGTCTACGGGCGTGGCGATGAGGTCAGCCGCAAGCTAGCCGAGGTCTTCGCGCTCGACATCCTGCTGGAAGAAGAGGTCAACAGCGAATTGCAGCAGGCACGCTTCACGGGTAAGTTGCGTAACACCCTCACCGCGCATGGCATACCAGCGATTACGCCAGAGCTGGGCGGTAACAATTACTTTGAAGAGGCACACATCGCGCTGGGTGTGCGCGGCGTTATGAATGTCTTGAAGCATCTTGGCATGCTTGCGGGTGAAGTTGTGCCGCCGGATCGACCGCAGGTCACGCTGGCAGGTTCGCATCTCAACCGCGTCTACGCTCGCTACGGTGGCATCTGGATTGCAGAGGTCAAAGGCGGCGACCTCGTCAAGCAGGGCGATCTGCTCGGCTCTACGTACTCGTTGCGCACCTTTGAGGTTGTCGAACAGGTCTTCGCGCCTTATGACGGCTTCATCCTGGGCACCACCGACCTGCCAATGGTCAATATGGGTGATGGCCTCGTGAATCTGTGCCCGGTACGCGAGTAGCTATTTGCCACGTCCGACGGGGCAGACTGGTTGGAAAGGACAGGCACGACACTTGGCAGCTTTTTGTTTGGCCAGCGGCGGCGGATGCTGTGCGCTACAGCGCTCCATCTCGCTCAGCAGACGAATGACCTTCTTGCGCAGAGTGGGCGTGTAGTCGATGACAATTTCGGTATCGGCATAGCGCAAGAGACCGTGTGTGGGTGGCTCTTCGGAGTAGTCTTCGAGAATGAGGCAATAGGCCGTGACCTGTATCTCGTGATTGGGATACGGCGCGGTCACGCCCCGCACGTTCGGCTTCAGCACCACCGGCACCAGCCGCCCGTCGGGTGACTTGATGATATAATCCGGCTTGCCCACCAGGGGATACTCGGTCGAAGAAAGCGTTTCGCCCTGTCCATCGGCATCCTCATAGACCAGCTCGCCCTCCGGTAAACCCAGTTCGCGCTGATGCTCCCGCACCAGCCGTTGCTGTTGTGCGCGCCGCTCATTGAGCAATAACACTAACAAGAGTAGGGCCAGCAGGAAGAGGAGCAAGCCACCGGGAAAAAGTGGGCCGTTCAGCATGTTTATCGCACCACCAGTGAGGCCACCATGAGCAACAGGCCAAGCGCTATGCCTGCCAGCGCCAGCCAGAACAGACGGCGCATCAGCCGTCCCGTAGAGGCAACAGGCACACGCTCCTCCTCAACCTCTTCCAGTTCAACCGGCTCTTCCGCCTCCGACGATCCATCTTCACGCTCCTGTTGCTGCTGACGATCTTGCTCGAACGCGCCACGACGCAACAACAACTGCTCAATCATCTGATACTCCGGCAGGGCCGGGGCCTGAGTATCGTATTCGTGTTCGAGTTCCACCAGACGCGCAAAAAGTTCCTCGTTATCAGCTTGCGCGGCAGGCTCAAATTGCTCATGCCACCAGACCAGGGGGCAATGCGCAAATTCAGCAACCTCGCTGGCAGTGAAAACACGTTTTGATTGCTGCTGTTGCTGTTCTCGTCGTCGTTGCATTAGCCTATCATTGTTGGGGTTCCGGCAAGACCAAGCGTATCGGCGATGCTGGACATGGCCTCAATTACAAAGGCAATATGTTCATCTAAATCAACGCCCAGTTCGGCGGCTCCGCGCACTAAATCTTCACGATTCACCCCGGCGGCAAAGCCCTTCGTCTTCATCTTCTTGCGCACCGACGAAACCTCCAGCCCGATAACACTCTTATTGGGTCGAACCAGGGCTGTTGCGGTGACCATACCGGTGATCTCATCGCAGGCGTACAGCGCCTTTGAGAGCAGATTATTGCGCGGGTGCGTCTCCTGGTTGAGATCGTTGTGCGCTAAAATGGCGTAAATAATACGCTCGTCATAGCCATCCTCGCGCAGCCAGCCCGCCAGCACGCGGGTATGCTCGCGCAGGTCGGGATATTCCTCGTAGTCGGCGTCGTGCAACAGGCCCGTCATGCCCCATAATTCCTCATCTTCACCATACTTGCGGGCATAGAAGCGCAGCGCCGCCTCGACAGCGTACATATGTTTGCGCAGATTCTCGTTTTTGACATGCGCAGTCATCAACTCATAGGCATCAGCACGTGTTGGCATCTTTTACTTTTCAATTCCCCTCTACACTTATGATAATGGCGGTTCCTGGCCGTCTGTTGCCTATTATAGCATAGCCAGGGTGCGGCGGAACGCTTGTTATCATTGCACCTTATGCGTGTGCAAGTCGAGCGTGAAGGAGTCGAGCAACTGAGCCGGTGCATTCCAGGAACCTTGCAGTCGCGGCACGGTGTAGTACTGACCTTTGAGCGTTTGTCCGTCAACCTGCATCAGCATATAGCCATGATAGTTGTCGCAGTAACTTTCCAGTGTCACATCCTCACCCGGCACCGGGTATGGTGGCTGGATAGGCGCGCCATCGACATATTGCATATAGTGCAAATGCCAGTAGCCCCCGGCCCCCGCGACGATATACGGCACGTCGCGTCCATTGAGCGGGCGGGTGAAGCGCTGATAGTTATGGACGTGACCGGCGAAAACGACATCAGGGATACGTCCACTGACCTGAATGGCCTGATCGAGAATATTGGCCATGTACGCACTACCGCTGTGATAGATATCCATCGAGTAAATCGGATGGTGCATAGCGACGATCAAGGCCTTATCTTGTGGGGCACTGCTCAATTCAGACTGTAGCCAGGCAATCTGGCCATCATCCATCCAGCCGCCTTCCGGCACATTGGTATACAGGCCGACGAACGTCACAAAGGGTGCTTCCAGCGTCCAGTAAACATTGGGCTGGGTCATCGTATCGCGTCCACTATCGCCCGCCTCAAGCGACAGGTGCGGCTCCGTCGCACAGAAATTTTCGACGAAGGCGGACAGCGAAGGGATGGACGGATTAGAGGGATCGATGTCACCGTCATGATTACCCGGAATGGACAGGATAGGGGCTGCGTAGTGCGCATACGGTTCATAGAATTGCGCATAGTATTCGCTGGCCTGTCCATAGTAGTACACAACGTCGCCCAGGCAGTAAAAAAAGGCAGGTCGCGCGCTCGCGTCCGTGGTGGTCAGATCCTGCTCCATATGCATAGCAACGATCTCCTGATCCTGTGGTGTCTTAACACCGCCAACATCGCCCACGATATGAAATACGAGGCGTCCCGCCGATTGAATGGTCTGTATGGCCGCAGCAGGCAGCACCTGCTCAAGCGAAAGGTGATAGGGGGCCGCTCCGGTTGGGGTGGGCAGCGACTGTGGGGCCTGTCTTGCCGACTCTTCAAACCGATGCTGGACAATGGGTCGCGCACTGGCGGGTAGCGATCTACTAAAGCGCCGCGTAGGATCTCCAGCGTTCGATTGCATGACCGTCTCCTTTCAATTCATAAACCAGCTCACGAAGAGCTATAGTAATATAGTCTGTTTGAATAGACGTTCATTGTAGCTCGTTTTCGCTGAGTAGATATCAGAACGGGATTCAATATTTATCGCTAATATGGCCCACGATGGCATCTTGTTCTTCGCGCGCGGCCCCTCACCCGCTATCCTGACTGAAAGCATCGATCAGTTAGAAAATCAGGCACCGTCGGCACGCTTGCGCACGCCCAGGCCATGCTCCTCCGGCAGGATGAGTTTGCCATCCTTGATCTGCACACCTTCGTAGGGGTCATTGTCAATCAGGATATGGCCGTCCAGGTCGGCGTAATCGACCAGCGGCGTGAGATGGGCCGCCGCCGTAATGGCAAGCGAGCTTTCGATCATGCAACCGATCATGATACGTAAATGATGTGCGCGCGCCGTGTGAATCATCTTGAGAGCGTTACTGATGCCACCGCACTTCATAAGCTTGATATTGATGCCGTCCACACAGTCGGCCACGCGCGGAATATCTTCGACGGTGACGCTGCTTTCGTCGGCAATAATCGGCACTGGCACGTTATCCCGCACCAGCTTCAGGCCCTTGAGATCATGCGCCGGTACCGGCTGTTCCACGAACTCAATATTATAAGGAACCAGCGCGTTAATGGTCTTGATGGCCTCTTTGGGCGTCCAACCGGCATTGGCATCGACGCGAATGGTGGCGGAAGAGACATCGCGGATGGCTTTCAGCGTCTCTACATCGTGACCTGTGCCAACCTTAATCTTGAGAATGGGATACTGACGCGCTGCTTGCGCCTTCTTCGCCATCTGCGCGGGACTATCGATGCCGATGGTAAAGGATGTTTGCGGCGTGCGCTGCGCGTTCAGCCCCAGCAGTTTATAGAGCGGCACACCCAGAATCTTGCCAATCAGGTCATAGAAAGCCATATCAACAGCCGCTTTGGCCGAGGGATTGAGGCCGACGAGATGATCGAGGCGGCTCATCGTCTCCTCAAGCGCGAACGGGTCATCGCCCAGGTGATCGGCAAAGAGTTTGAGACAGGCCGCAGCGCCTGCCGGTGTCTCGCCATAATATTCGGTTGGCGAAGCTTCACCCAATCCGACCAGACCAGGATACTGCTCATGCCTGAGTTCAACAATGATATTGGGCGAGACATCCTGCACGCCGCGCGCGATGCGAAAAGGAGTGGTCAGGGTAAGATCAACCGGTTTAATCGTCAGATGCATCGTATCGTCCTCTCCAGCAAGCTTAATTTCACGTTGTATTATACACGCTCAGAATCACTCGTAGCGCAAGACCTCTAATGGGCGCACGTGAACGGCTTGCCAGGAGACGAGCAGGGCCATCAGCATGGTGAGCAGGGCAGTGGCGGCAACCATCAGCACAAGCAGCCATGCGCTGACGCCGAGTTGCAGTTGAAAAACGAAGCGGCTCAAGGCAGTCACTGCGCTCGTGACCAGCAACATCGCCACCAGCGCGCCCAGCAAGCCAAGCAGACCATGCTCGATCAATACCGTTGCCAGCACAGAACGGCTGGTGTAGCCCAAAGCTTTGAGGATGCCGATCTCGCGCTGTCGCTCCAGCATAGCCAGCGCGACAGCATTGGCGATAATCACGAAGCCCGCGATCAATGCCAGCGAGGCCAGCGTGGTGAGCATGACAATGACATTTGCCAGTATTTGATCAATAATACCGGCGATATCGACCACGCTAATCACAAAGGCACCGGGCACTGCCTTGTTGACCTGACGCTTGAGCGTCGGTATCTGGTCGGGATTGACCTTGAGTGAAAAGACATCCAGCACATGTCCATCCCCCAATTGCTGCGTCACCTGCTGATCGGCCAGAATGGCGGCAAAGTTGAAATTTTTGGTCGGGTCAGAGCTATCATAAAAACCTACGATGGTCAGTTGTCGCGTGATCTTACCATCCGCGCTCTGCACAATCAGCGTATCGCCGACACGCAAATTTAAAGGATATAGCTCCAGGCGCGCATTCATCACCACATTATTCGTGCCCGCGTCAGAGGTGCGTAGATTGCGTCCATTGCTCATCACCAGATCAGGGATATTGTTCTTACCCTGTGCGAGCGCAAAGCCTTCAATATCGCTCATATCGCTCAGAACGGCGCTTTTGGTTAATAGCGAGTGACTATCAATGCTCTGCAATACGGTATTGATGTCCTTACCGGCCACGAAGAGCGGATAAATCTGCTGCACGACAGGATTGACAATGGTTTTATTGGTGTCGATGCCCGAAACATGGGATAGCTGCTCCTGCACTCTCTGCACCTGCGCTGGCTGCACAACCACGAAGACGTTGCGTGTAAAAAGCTGATTCAACGTGCTGGTAATGGTATTTTCGACGCCTTGCCCAAGCACCAGCACCAAGCCGATGGCAAACACGCCAACGAAGAGCGCCGTCAATGTCGTGGTCGAACGCACACGCTGACGCCCCAGGTTGCGATAGGCCAGCATTACCGGCGTTTTCCAGCCACGTGGCAAAAACATGGCCAGACAATTCACCAGCGTCGCCAGCCCGTAGACTAGCGCGCTGGCTAGCAGCATAATGCCCAGGCCCCCCAGCGCGATCAAGGCACATAGCCCCAGCGTATCCTGACCATAATCGGCGGCAACGCCTCGAATGAAGTTACCAAGCCAGCTTAAACCGACAAAGGCCAGCGCGGCAAGCACAATCGCCGCCAGCGCAACCAGCAGCCAGTACAACATGCGCGGTTGTGGACGCTCATACACCGGCAATTTTGAGATCGCCAGGATCAACAGGCTCAAACCGAGCGCCAGTATGACAATCGCTAGCGCGCCGCCATAGACCACCAGTAGCGCCGTCTGCACATTCTGTAAGATAATTGCTGCCAGTATCACGAACAGCACAGAGAGCAGGAGCAGCAGCAACAACGTCACGAGCCGCGAAGAGGCACGCATACCCTCATGGCTCTCGCGCAGCACCACGAGCGGACGCACCTGACTGGCCTGCACAATCGGCAACAGGCCAAAGATTAGCGTCGTCGCAAGGCCGATCAGCAGGCCGGAGCCAATGGTGGTCGCGTCCAACACTATTGGCAAGCTAAGTTGAAAAGCCTGCCCAACAACCGCGCCCACCACATAGCTGGCGGCAACACCTGAGCCGGTGCCAACCACGCCACCAACGATGCCCAGTAACGCGGCTTCCAGGCCGAAGAGCGCATAGAGGTCGCCGCGCCGATAACCGGTCGTCTTGAGCATAGCGATCTCGACCTGCCGTCGTCGCAACAGAACCTGCATGGTATTGATAATACCGATGCCGCCGATAAAGAGGGCCAGCAGACCAATGATGCGCAAGAACAACTGTATCTGCTGCACCTGCTGCTGGCGTTGTTTGAGCAAATCCTGCGCGGTAATCACCTGCACGCCCTGAAAGTGCTGCGCCAATTGATTTTTCACGCCCTGAAAGTGCGCAGCGGACACAGTAATGTAGACAGTATCATACGCTCCAAGCGCGTCAACGCCCTTCACACCGTACATCTCTTCAATAGCCGTTTGTGAAATCAGCACCTGCGACCCGTTATAGGCCCCGCTTTCCTGAAACTCCGCTGCCACGATCACAGGAATGATATGTCCATCCAGCAACTTTACCTGGTATTTACTGCCAATATGCGCGTGCAGCGCCTGAAAAACATGTGCGCTCATCGCTACCGCATGCTCACGCACGATAGACTGCACGCTCAGACTGGATGAGGGCACGATAAAATGAGGCTGACCGACGAGCGGAAAATTAGCCGAGACGGCCACCAGATCGAAATTCACTAGATCACCCGAAGGCAATGTGACACTGCCAGCCGAGGTATAGGAAGTTGCATATGCTGAAATAAGTCCCTGCTGACGCAATTTATCAATATAGGCAATGTCACCTGGACGAAGCGGCACGAGGCTGGCGTTGAGGCGAATATCGCCGCCATTGGCGGCCACCACATTGCCCACCAGCGCCTGCTGCACGCTCAATCCTACCAGTTGCAAGGCCACAATCGCCATCACACCAACTGCCACACAAAACATCGCCAGCACCGTGCGTTGTCCACCGCGCAACAGTGAGCGCGTCGCGTAGGACCAGTAAAGAGCCAGTTTCATTGTCGTGTTCTATCCCCGGTTCCGTATAGGCCGATTACCACATCATTATATTATAAGCCTGACATCTTGAGAGCCGTTTCAGAAAGGATGTGTTCGGCCCTACGACATGTCATAACCGTTAAGAAATCTCCTCTTCACCTCAACCATGTTATTCTGCTAGACTCATACCATCTTTGAGGTTAGGAGGGCAGGTCACTATGCGCAAACGTCACCGCACAACTATTCCCCCCAGGCAACCACATAAGCACACTACCACACCACTCGTACAGCAACAACCATATGATAATCTCATGAAATCGCTCTTTGAAGGCAACGAGCAGCAAGCCATCGGTGTGTTTCTCCCCGGCGCTCAGTATCTCGAAACCCTTACTATCGAGGCTATTAGAACGCCCTTACGTGTAGATCGCACCTACAGAATTCATTATCAAGGGAACAACTATATTCTCCACATCGAATTTGAGTCGGGTTCTAACCCGCGCATGGGTGCCAGATTGCTGAATTATCATGCCTACTTGCACTATAAATACGATCTACCAGTTCTCTCTATCATCATCTATCTCTTTCCCACCTCTATTGTTCAGTCACCCTATCATGAAATCGGTGGAGAGCGGGAAATCGTGACCTTTCACTTCCACACTATTGCCCTATGGAAAGAAGATGCTAGTAAGTACTTACAACAGCATGTGGTCGGCATGTATCCCTTGTTGCCAACGATGGCTAATGTGGACAAAGGACTCCTGTCACAAGCACTTGAGGAAATGGTACAATATTACCAGGATGATGAAACCAAATTAGGTGAACAACTCAGGTGGCTAGGAGTCTTGCTTCGTCGCTCTGATACTGTCGCTATTGATGACAAAGAAGCAATTCAGGAGGAAATGAGCGTGTTAGACAAATTATTAGAGGAAGACCCCTATCTGCAAAAGAAAATTGCCGCAGGTATCACAAAGGGGATCGCCAAAGCATTACCCGAACTTGAGGCCCAACTTGAAGCCCAACTTGAGAAGAAACTGCGGGCCAAAATTCAGGCAGAACTCAGAGCGAAAGCGGAGGCAGAAGCCAGAACTGCCAAAGCTCAGGCAGAGGCAGAAGCCAGAACTGCTCAAGCCGCAATAGCAAGCTTACAGGAGGCCGCCTTACATATCGTCGAAGTACGTTTTCCTCAATTACAGTCGCTGGCTCAAAAAAAGTTACCCGTTATAAAAGATGCAAAAAGTTTGGGGCTGCTCACAACACAACTGGCTCTGGCACCCAATGAAGAGACTGCGCGCTGGCTGCTAGAGACGCTTCAAATCTAAAAGATATGACCTTCAGTATGTTATCCCCTGTAAATAGCATACTGAAGGTCGTATCTTCCATGTTCGTCACATCCTCTGTAGTCTATTCAGCGTCGCCGAAGATGGTGTAGTGCCAGCCTTTGCGCGCCTCGCCGCTCAACTCAATCATGACATGTTTGATCTGCGTATACTCCTCGAACGAGTACATGGACATGTCTTTGCCGATGCCGCTCTCTTTGTAGCCACCGTGCGGCATCTCCGAAGTTAGCGGCAAATGGTCGTTGACCCAGACGGTGCCAAATTTAAGCGTGTTAGCCGCACGCATGGCTTTGAAGACATCGCGCGTCCAGACCGAGGCCGCCAGACCGTACACGACACCATTGGCCTTCGCCAGCACCTCTTCTTCAGTCTTGAAGCGGCTCACGACCACGACAGGGCCGAAGACCTCGTTTTGCATGATCTCAGCGTCATTGCGCTCCTCGGCAATCACCGTTGGCTCGAAGAAAAAGCCCTGCTCGAAACCGGGGACGCTGGCGCGTTTCCCACCGACCAGAATATTGGCCCCATCGCGCAATGCCCGTTCGACATAGCCCTCAACACGCTCGCGCTGGCGTGCCGAGATTAAAGGCCCCATGTCGGTGCTTTCGCTACCGGGATCGCCGACGCGAATCTGCCTGACCTTGCTCATGAACGACTGTATAAAGGCGTCATAGGCACTGTCCTGCACGTAGATGCGCGTGGCGGCGGTGCAGTCCTGTCCGCAGTTGACATAGCCGCCGACAACCGCGCCGTTGGCTGCCGCCTCAATATCGGCATCGTCATACACGATAAAGGGGGCCTTGCCGCCCAATTCCAGGTGAATGCGCTTGATGGTATCCGCTGCCGCACGCATGACATACTTTCCACTGCGCGTGCTGCCGGTAATCGAGACCATATTGACATCTTTATGGCTCACCAGACTGGGCGCGATCTCCGGGCCGTCCGCAATGATGTTGAGGACACCCGCCGGAATACCCGCCTCTAAGGCCAGCTCGCCCAGCTTGAGCGCAGTCAGTGGTGTTTCCGGCGAGGGCTTAAACACGACGCAGTTACCGGCGGCAAGCGCGGGGCCAAGCTTCCACATCGCCATCATAAAGGGATAATTCCAGGGCGCGACCGAGGCCACCACACCCACCGGCTCGCGGCGAATGATACTGGTATGCCCACCCGTGTACTCGCTGGCAGCAAGACCTGAGAGGTGCCGTGCCGCACCCGCGAAGAAGCGCAGGTTATCGAGCGCAAAGGGCAGGTCGCTATCGCGCGCCAGTTTGATCGGCTTGCCGGTATCCTGCGATTCGAGAACCGCTAGCTCGCTCAAATGCTCCTCGATCAGCGAGGCCAGTTTCTCCATGATAGCGGCGCGTGAGGCATGCGGCAAAGCAGACCAGCGCCCATCATCAAAAGCTGCGCGCGCCGCCGCCACCGCGCGGTTCATGTCATCGAGCGTGGTTTCCGGTATCTCCGCGATCACAGCACCGGTCGCGGGATTGATGTCGCTATAGGTTTTGCCCGTGCTACTGCCAACTAATTCGCCATTGATAAGCAGCTTGTAATCGCTCATAAATGACCCCTTTCACAAATTTGCCTGGCCAAATAATTTTTCGTAGAGTGATCCACCTGTTTCGTTACTTATTCGCGCAGACAGGGGGAAATAATTACGAATATTTTATCACAGGCGGATTCCTTCTTCTAATTTTATCACATCCAGGCTGTGCAATTCTCACTCCCTTTTACACGTTGCCTTCCGTTATTTTTGTTTCCACGTGCAGGTCATAGCGCTCCAGAGCGGCGAAGAAAGGGGCGACGGGAACGCAGCGTTCTGGCCCCATTGCACCGCGCTCGCTGATTTCGCCGCTGGCAAGCATGTGACCAACGACGCCGAGCGGCATGCCGGTATCGAAAGCACCAGCGCTGATGCCCCAGCGCCGATAGGGCAGCACGATCATTTGATTGATGATCTGCTGGCGTTGCCCGCCGCTCTCGCCCTCAACTACGACACGCAGGACATCACAATCTTGCGGCTCGGCGCGCTCTGCCGGAAAACGTTCCAG
The DNA here is from genome assembly GCA_034436045.1 of Ktedonobacteraceae bacterium. Classification (GTDB taxonomy): domain Bacteria; phylum Chloroflexota; class Ktedonobacteria; order Ktedonobacterales; family Ktedonobacteraceae; genus H111-94. Next base: position 11,811 of record DAOTVZ010000279.1, read on the forward strand.
CAGCGTTGCCAGTACCTCGCGCGGCACAACCTTCACGCCGCGCACGGTCATTGGCTCGCTGCTGCCGAAGCCGAGATCGACCAGGAACTTGAGCTTGCTCATAAAGTCGCCGGGGAAGGCAATCTTGAACGAGACGTACCGGATACCTTTATCCTGAAATGAGACGGGGAAGGTGGCACACTCGGAGTGCAACGAGTAAATGGCGGTAGCACGCCCGACCGGTGGCGGAAAGTCGATCTCTTCCTGTCCGCTGAGCGGGGCCTGGGCGTACCACTGCCCATCCTGAAACACCTGTGGCTCTTTGGTGAACTCATCCAGGATGGTGCGAATGGAATACGGTGCGACCAGAGGCGCGCTTGAGGGTGTGTTATCGCTACAGCCCAACTGCACTTTGATACTCTCCACGCGCTCAAGACACTCAACAGCCAGACGCGCCAGCATGTTGGTAATGCCCGGCGTGCCGCCCATGCCCAGCACAGCGGTGATACCGGCCTCTTTCGCTTCAGCATCAAGCGCCATTAGCGTGCGCGACATGTGGAACAGGCCGCCCAGATCGGCATAATGCACCTTCGCGCGAATGCACGCTCGTAAGACCGGTAGATTGTAGATGTAATCCACCGCGCTCAGCACCACGCTGGCTCCGCGCAACAAGTGTGCCAACGCATCTTCGTCGGTCACATCGATCTGTTTAACCACGATGCTCGGACATCGCAACGCGGCGGCTACTTCGCGCGCACGTTCCTCGTGATAGTCGGCCAGCGTAATCTGCTCAACATCGTCATATTCGCTCAGAGTACGCACCGTGACACGCCCCATCGCACCCGCGCCGCCAAGAACGATGATATGCACAGGATTCGCTCCTTCGCTCACTTACTATGCGACGGCAGAAGCTGTATCGGAACTGATTTTCACCAGCGTTTCCCGTGTATCCTTTACAGGGACTGAAGGCGTAGAGATGCTGGCGTGCAGCTCATGCAGTGTATCCTCCAGGCGATTAAGGATGGTATCGATCTCCTCGCGTGTGATAATCAATGGTGGCTCAACGCGAACGACGCGCGAATTGTTTAGAGTACCGGAAATGAGAACACCTCGTCGGAACAGGCCCGACGCAATGGCATAGCCAGTATCATCGTTCACAAAATGCTGGCCGATCAGCAAGCCCTTACCGGTGATAGCTGCGTAAACGTCGGGATAACGCGCAGCAATCTCTTTCAACTGCGTGATAAAGTACGCCCCCTTCTCCGCCGCCTGCTCGACAATCCCCTCTTCCAGTGTGACGTTGATGGCAGCAATGGCAGCAGCGCAAGCCAGGGGATTACCCCCGGTCGTCGTCGTGTGAATAAAAGGATTGCTGTTCATGACACTCCAAATTTTGGGAGTGGACATAAACGCACCAATCGGCATTACGCCGCCACCGAGCGCCTTCGCAGCGCACATGATATCGGGCGTCACATCCCAGTGCTGCACACCCCAGAGCTTGCCGGTGCGTCCCATACCGGTCTGCACCTCGTCGGCGATCAGTAGCACCTCGTATTCATCGCAAAGCTGGCGCAGTCGGGGCCAGAAGTCGTCCGGCGGCACAATTGCGCCCGCCTCGCCCTGCACCGGCTCCATAACAACGGCAGCAATATCATTGCCGACCTCGCGCGCGATACGCAACTGCTGCTCAACGGCATCGGCATCACCATAGGGGACATGATAGACATTATTATAGAGAGGCATGGCCGGACGCCGGAAGAGGGCCTTGCCAGTCAGAGAGAGAGAGCCGGTGGTCTTGCCATGAAATCCGCGCACTGCCGCGATAAAACCGCTCTTACGAGTGTAGAGCTTGGCAAGCTTCATAGCGCCCTCAACCGCTTCAGTCCCACTGCTGACAAAGAAACTGTATTGAATATCACCAGGAGTAATCTCGGCCAGCAGGTGCGCTAACATACCGCGCAGAGGATCAAGCAGCTCTTGTGTGGGCAAGGGGCTTTTGGCAAGCTGCGCCTGTACGGCGGCAACGACTTTCGGATGCGCCCAGCCCAGGTTGAAGAGGCCAAAGCCGCCCAGGCAGTCAATATATTCACGCCCCAGCGCGTCCCTGAAGGTCGCGCCGCGCCCCGTCCATTCGACGGCGGCGAAGTCGCCAGCTTCGGCGACCGATTTACGATACTCGATGAAGCCGCTATTGTAGTAGCGGGCGAAATTGTTGACGGTGGTATCGATCAACCACTCCGCCTCATCGCGCGCCAGTTGCGGCTTGTGAACGATGTCCAGGTAACGTTGTGAATCATGGAGAGCTTTGAGTAATCCATCGGTACTCATAAACATCCTTTCTCGTGATGCGGACGGTCAGGCCAAACCACTCCCGGCCCGCCTACCGGTTTAGCGTCGGTTACACTCAGCGCTGAGTCACCCGCTCGCCTGTGATCTGGTCACTTATCCCATGAGATAAGCTTTCTTGTAAAAAGTCAGCAAGACGACCGCGAGGGATCGCTCTCACCTTATCCGGGCAGAGTGGGAGCGATCCCTCGCGGTCGCCCTGCCGTTCTTGATACCCGGCTAGTGGAACTCCCTAAAGAAGACAATTATAAAGGTGATGCGATCTACAGCTTGAATGGCAAGCTAAAAGTAAAAAAGCGCGCACTACTCACACTACGAGTGCGTCCTGTGGGCGAGAGACAAAAAGAGGATAGGGCAGGATCAGGGGTAGCAGGTGGAGAGATGAAACCCCCGAAACACGAAGTAGCGCGGTATATAGCGGCGTTGCCGTTTACCAGGAACAGCCAGTTGCATAAAAAGCCTGTGTTTCTTACGCTCATGATTGCAAATTACGTTCTTATATATCAAGTATATCCTAAAAGTGAAAAAGACACAACCCCCCTGAACAGTAAAGCAGTAAGGGTGTCTGTCAATCTTTTGCAAAGCGAGCGTGATGTCCCTCTACAATGAAAAATATGTAAAAATTGTTAAATCATTTTAGATAATTTTATATATCTCTTACTTTAAATATAGTATTTTATTATATAAAGTCTTTATAATGATTTTTCACCCGAAACAGGCAATGGCACCATCCCGTAGGGGCGTGATTCATCACGCCCTGCGGGGGCTTAACGAGCGGGGCTTAACGAGCCAGCAGGGCGTGATTCATCTCGCCCCTTGCGCAAATCAACGGGGGGTCAGGGCGTGATTCATCTCGCCCCTTGCGCAAATCAACGGGGGGTCAGGGCGTGATTCATCTCGCCCCTTGCGCAAATCAACGGGGGTCAGGGCGTG
>DAOTVZ010000280.1:0-17953 GCA_034436045.1 Ktedonobacteraceae bacterium
GGGCATCATGAAAGAGGCCCTGGCCGCCCGCCGATGCGCTCACAGGGCGTCATGAAAGAGGCCCTGGTCGCCCGTCGATGCGCTCACAGGGCGTCATGAATGACGCCCTGGTCGCCCGCCGATGCGCTCACAGAGCGTCATGAAAGAGGCCCTGGTCGCCCGTCGATGCGCTCACAGGGCGTCATGAATGACGCCCCTACACCGGCCACCCCCCCAAAGGATGGAGACCCCGCTAAATGTTGTACTTGTGCTATGTTGCCAATAGCGTGTACAATGGAGGTGGAAACCCCTACAAACACCGTTCTATCGTTGTTAGCACCTATGGAAGTAGGAGGAGTGACCTATGCCGACCTACATCACCCTGGTGAATCTCACCGAGCAAGGGGCCAGAGAAGCGAAAAATACCCCTGAGCGACTTCAGATGTTCGATACAGCCGCCAGAGAGGTGGGGGCGCGCCTCGTAGAGTTCTATCTGGTACTGGGGCACTACGATTACATCGTCATCACCGAGGCTCCCGACGATCAAACGGTAGCGCGTCTTATTTTGAACACTCTGGCTCAAGGCAGTGTACGCACTGAAACTATGAGGGCATTCCCACGGGTGGAATTTGAACAAATCGCCAGAGGTCTCCGCTAATCTGTTATCCACTGGTATTGACAGGTACAGAGGTCTGGTGGGAATGCGCTATGTTGTGCATTCCCACGGCATAGTTTAGTATTCATCGAGCGGGAAAATGGCCCGCACCAGACGCTCCGGGTCATGGCGTGCCAGACGATCATCCTCCAGATTGAGCGGCGCAATCACCACATTTGGCACCATGCGCGTCAGGCGTGAATGATCGGCAATCACCGGCTCACTCAGTTCCTCGGCATACTTCTGCAACACCTCCGGCGCAAACGAACCATTATTGGCAATCACGCGATCTACCCGCCCGCCCAGATACGTATGAATGGCATTGACAAAGTCCGACGCTTTATAGTGATCAGTCTCGCCGTGCTTGGTCATCAGGTTGCAGACATAGACCTTTTCAGCCTCAGACTCACGCACCGCGCGCGCAATATCGGCGACGAGCAGATTGGGGATCAGGCTGGTGTAGAGATCGCCAGGACCGATAATAATGGTATCCGCGCGCCGAATAGCGCGAACGGCTTGCAGGCAGGCCGGTGCATCTTTTGGTTCCAGGTAGATATGCTTGATAGGTGAAAGTGGCCCCGGATTATGCTTGCCCCTGGTATCAATATCCGTCTCGCCGCAGACCGTCGAGCCATCCTCTAGTTCAGCGCAAATTGTTGTTTGTGCCAGCGTGACAGGCAAGACATGCCCGGCGGTATCCAGCAGTTCTTCCGCATCCTCAATGGCGAGCAGTAGATCACCGTTATTAATATCTTGCAGTCCCTTGAGGATGAGATTCCCCAGGCTGTGTCCCCCCACCCGGCTACTGAGCGTCGCCCCCCCCTCATCACTGCCGCGCTCAAAACGGTGCATAAATACCTCGCGCCACAAGGCCCCATTGCGCGCCAGGGCTACCAGTGACATGCGCAAATCTCCCAGCGGCAACTGGCGACGAAATTCGTCCATCAACATGCGCGAACTGCCTCCGCTATCCGACATCGTTACGATGGTCGTGATATTAAAGGGATATTTCTTGAGATGTGAGAGCATCGAAAAGGTTCCCGACCCACCTCCAATCGTAACAACCCGGCGTCCGGCAAAACGATCCCCAGTGCGATAAGTACGAGCCACAGCACCTCTCCTCTGGTTAGCTTCAGCTTCCTCGTTGACCATACAATACTCTATCGGGTTCTCCAATTCCTACACTACACATTTACATTTTCACAACAGTGTACCATGTGTACCAATCTCATGCAAATTGAAAAAATCTAGTCATTACCTTTTTTTCTTATCTTCTGGCCATCTTCTTGTGTAAGGTACCTGTTTGCGTTATACTGTTGGCAACGGGTATCTCTTCGCCACTCTGTGGGCGCGGTGGCGGAGGAGCAAGATCACCCGTTTATTTTTTTGTCCGACAATATGAGCCGGATACGCATCGACAGGGTAGCGCTGGCGGGTGCGCCCTGCCTGCGCACGGGTATCTTGCCTGCGGTCGCCCTACAGGCGCGCTTGCGCCTAAACAGTACTACTTTTTTCATGCCAGCGTAGTAGATGTGCTATAATCAGCCACATGTTTTAACTACCAACTCTGGAGTACTGCTGTGGCATACAACACAGATATCCAACGACTCCTGTATCGCGCTCGCCTGCTTTTGGAAGAGGGCCAGAGCGATACAGCCTTTGCTATTTTTAGCACGATGCAGGCCGAGGATGCCTCCCTTCGCAATCATCTGATCTATCTTTATGGATGGTATTATGCGCAGACTCATCAATGGAAAGAGGGCCTTGCGACGCTTTCTTCGTTACTGCAGAGTGGTGAGCTAATTGAACCACTACCGCAAGTTGAACGCGAGCTGCAAGCGATACATCTGTTGTATCTGGGCATCGCTGCCGCGCATCTACACCTGGATGATGAGGCGATTGACCACCTGACACGCTGTCTTAAACTGTTGCATGATCGGCGCATTCATCTTCCGCGTGTGCGCATTGAAGCTCACGCCCGTCTCGGCACATTGCATCAGCGAAACAGTAACACGACTTTTGCCATGCAACATTTCGAGGAGGCGCTGCGCCTCAGCCGCCACTATCGAGACGAGCAGGCTTTACCTATCATCTATCGCGGTCTCTGCCAGCTTCATCGCAGCAACGCCGCCTGGCAGCAGGCCTATCACTATGGAAAGGAGGCGCTGCACCGCTACGAACAGCGCGCCGACCGTCCGATGGAGGCCGACTTGCATCTCCTGCTAGCCCACATCTGCCAGCATAATGCGCAAGCTCAAGAGGCTATTGCCCAGGCACAGACCGCGCTTGACCTCGCCAATGAACTGTGCGATGAGACATTGAGCATGCGTGCCTGCATAGCACTAGCAGAGCTACACCTGAGCACCGGAGACGTAGAGGCCGCCAGGCTGAACTGCGAACGTGCCCTGGCAACCATCGGCGATCACATCAGCCCGGCCCTACGCGCGCTGGCCTGCTATACCGCTGGGAAGATTAGCTATATGGAAGCACAGCAAGCTCAGGGAGAACAGCGTACCCGCCTGCTGGAAGAGGCAAATACACATTTTGCCCAGGCCGATCAGCAACTCACCAGCGCTCAGACCGAGGTTCACGAAACACATCTTACCGACCTCTACACGCTCTGGGGATCGGTGCTGGAGGCGCTGGGTCGCCCGCAGGAGGCGCTCCACTGCTGGCGATCCGGCTATCGTCTGCTCTCCGGCTATGTTTGACCATGCAAGTGACATGTAGAACAGGTAGGGCATGATAGATAATGAACGTTGTCAACTGAATCGGCAGCTATCATGCCCCTACGATGTTTCTGGTTTGAGGGAAACCAGCATAATGCCGAACCAGAGCATCCACAGGCCGAAGAGCAGGATGGCGGGGGTAGTAAACGCGCTCTGGTCGGCTGCTGGCGTACTGGCAACCGAGAGTGCGTTGCCGCCAAAGAGCGCGGCCACCACGAGCGCGGCATAGCCAAAAAGCACCCAGCCGACCGGCCAGAGATTGCGTCCTCCACGCGCAATAGACGCACCGAAGAAGAGCAAGGCCAGCGCCAGCAGACCAATGCCGACCGTGTTGGTCATCACCGAGAAGGTATTCGAGATCACCCCTACGGCTGGTGGCAACGGTGCATGCAGCGCAAAACCATGGCCGACAATGAAAAAGTAGATTGTACTGAGGAGCGCACCCGCGATATAGAGAATCAGGCCAATCAGACCGGCCCAGGCCGCCGTGATGGCAAAGCCCTTACCCCGCCAGGGATGTGGAGGTAGATCATCACCACTATCACTGCTATCCGTCGCTTGCTCGTCAGCACTCTCTTCGCGGTTCTCCCCTTTCCGCGCCCTCTGCACCGCACGCTGCTCCTCTTCTCGCTCTATTTGCGCCATCAGCTCTTGCGCTACGACGATGCGCGAGAGGCTGAAAGGAAAGCTCAACAGCAGTGCAAAGGCAACAATGAGCAGAAAACGATAGACCACAAACTGGAAAGGATAGGTGCCAATCCAGCGCAGATAGGCCGCCATGTGGCCTCCTGCCAGTCCCTCAACCACTGCACCATAGCCGCGCGGAGCCATCACGATATCCTGGTAGAATGGCAGCGCCAGCAAGATCAGCAGCGCACCCAGCAGATAGGACACCCCATTGCTACGTAACCTTGTCAATAAACTGCGTTTCATAGAAGCTTCCTGATAAGATCAATTATTTCAGAGTGGACTTTGACTATAATGTATCATAACGGTATCGCCGTCATTGGGCAAGGGACAAATGCTCCCGTTGTGTTATAATCAGACACAATAATTAAGCAAAGGAGAATAGGTTATCATGCCCAGAGACCTGCCTGTTGGCAACGGACGCCTGCTTATCAACTTCGATAAAAGCTACAACGTGCGCGACATCTACTGGCCCCATGTTGGTCAGCAACTGCATACCAAAGGCGATATCTCACACACCGGCGTGTGGGTCGAGGGACAGTTCGCCTGGTTGGACGCGCCCTCCTGGCAACGCGAGATGCTCTATGACGACGAAACCCTGGTCACGCACGTGACACTGAAAAATTCCGCCTTGCAGCTACAACTGGTCTTCTACGATGCTGTAGATTTTAACCGCGACATCTTCCTACGCCATGTTCTCGTGACCAATCAAGCCGACCACCCGCGCGAGGTGCGCCTCTTCTTTCACTACGATTGGCACATCTGGTATGCCGCCGAAGGCAATACCGTCTTCTATGCGCCGAGGCAGCAGGTTCTGATCGCCTATAAAGACCAGGGCTATTTCCTGATGAATGGGCAGGTAAAATATAACAATACCGTTAAGACAGGCATTTCTAGCTGGGCAACCGGCATCAAAGAATTCAATGGCGCGGAAGGCACCTGGCGCGATGCGGAAGATGGTGTGCTGGGTCGCAACCCTATCGCACAAGGCTCCATCGATGGCACCATCGCCCTGCATGTGCCAAATGTGCAGGCAGGAGACACCGCCGAGGTCTTCCACTGGTTAACCGTTGGCTCTAACTTCGCCGCCGTGACACGGCTGGATGCGATGGTGTGCGAGCGTGGCCCCGCCTTTTTTCTCACCCGCACACGCAACTACTGGCACAGTTGGGTCAACAAAGAGGGTCAGACCTTCGCCGACCTCTCGCCCGCGCTGGTCACGCTTTACAAGCGCAGTCTGCTGGTCTTACGCACACAGATCGATGAGGGAGGGGCCATTATCGCCGCTAATGATGCCGATAAGGAACACTTCTCTGAGGATAGCTACTCTTACATGTGGCCACGCGACGGTGCGCTGGTCGCCAACGCCCTGAGTCACGCAGGCTATTCAGAGATCACACGCAACTTCTATGATTTCTGCGCCAGTGTGATGACCTCCGGCGGCTACCTGCTGCATAAGTATAATCCCGACCGCTCGTGGGGCAGTAGCTGGCATCCCTGGGTCGATGCCAATGGCAAACCACAATTGCCTATTCAAGAGGATGAAACCGCGCTCGTCCTCTATAGCCTCTGGCAGCATTACGCCCGTTTTCACGATCTTGAGTTTGTCGCCCCGCATTTTCGCTCCCTGGTGGTTGCCGGGGCCAACTTCATGCTCAACTACCGCGAGCCGCACACGAAACTTCCCGGCCCCTCCTATGACCTGTGGGAAGAGCGGCGCGGCATTCTGACCTACACGACAGCGACCGTGTATGCCGGTCTGATCGCCTCCGCCAACTTCGCCACCATCTTCGGCGAGATCGAACTGGCCCAGAAATATCAGCACGCGGCGGAAGAGATCAAGAACGCGACCTTGCAGTATCTATGGGATGAAGAGGCGGGCCATTTCCTGCGCATGATAACTGTTGATGAGCAGGGCAACATCCAGAAAGATAAAACCGTTGATAGTAGCGTCTGTGGCGTCTTCCAGTTTGGTATGTTGCCCGCCGATGATGAACACGTGGTACGCACAATGGAAGCCGTGGAGCAGACATTGTGGGCACACACCGAGGTTGGCGGTATGGCCCGTTACGAGAATGACTATTACTATCAGGTAACGCATGATCTGTCGCAGGCGCAGGGCAACCCCTGGTTCATTTGCACACTCTGGTTGGCGCAGTATCGCATCGCAGTGGCGAAAACTATCGACGATCTACACAAAGCATTGCCGCTCCTGGAATGGGCACGCGCGCACGCCTTGCCTAGCGGCGTGATGGCCGAGCAGGTCAATCCTTTCACCAGCGAGCCGCTCAGCGTTTCCCCCCTTACCTGGAGCCATGCCGAACTGGTCGCCACAGTGCGCTGGTACATTGGCAAATATCATCGTTTTCAGGAGCAGAACACAAAATGATGTTAGTGAAACCTGTGACACTGGAAGGTGAGACAGTGCGCCTGGAGCCGCTCCGTCTCTTTCACAGCGCAGCACTCTTCTCGATCAGTAACGACGAATCGATCTGGCGCTACCTGTTATCTCCGCAACCCAGGACGCGCGCGGATATGGATGAGTTGATTATAAAGGCTTTGCAGGCGCAAGAGGCCGGTCAACAGCTCCCTTTCGCCATTATCGAGCAGGCCAGTGGGCGTGTCATCGGTTCAACACGCTATCTTACTATCATGCCCCACGATCACGGCCTGGAAATCGGCTCGACGTGGCTGGCCGCTCCGTTCAGGCGCACGCGCGTCAATACAGAGTGCAAATATCTGCTGCTGCGTCACGCCTTTGAAGTCCTGCACGCCATCCGCGTGCAGTTCAAAACGGACAGTCGCAATGTGGTCTCACAGGCCGCTATTGAGCGACTGGGTGCGCAAAAAGAGGGTGTGCTACGCAATCACATGATTATGCATGACGGTTACTATCGCCATTCCGTCTACTACAGCATCATCGAGAGCGAATGGCCCGCCATCAAGACGCGCCTGGAAGCGTTTCTCACGCGATAATAACGACCTGGTGTTATTTTTCGTGTTCTTCGGTTAAACGGCCAAGCAATTTGAGCGTGATGCCGAGAGCGAGAATGACGGCGGCACTTACGCCCAATTCAATCATCGAATGATTGAATTCGATGACTGAGGTGGTCGCACCGGAGACCGTCTCGTTCGTCACTGAGAGACGTGCGCCGATTGACAGAATGCTCCGTGTCGCCGAAATAATGCCGATGAAGAGAAACGGGCGCAGCGAGGTAGTATGCGATTTCAAATAATGGATCACTGTGCTAAGGATTTCGACAATAATCAGCACCAGCAGCAAGCCGGAAACCATATCGACAATGGCGTTGGCCATAAAAGCAGGTCGTGCATCAGCGGCTTTAGTGGGCAGGTCTAATAGCATGGCCGCGCCAAATTGCCAGAAGGTGTAGATTAGCGCCAACAGGGACGCGAGCAGAAAGCAGATGCCCACAGCACTATAGATAATCGTATCAACCCGATCCAGAAACAAACCTGAGCGGTGAGCCAGCGCATCATACTCTTCGGATTTCTGCTCCAGCGCCACACGATTCTCCTGATGCGCATCCATTGTTGTAGTAGGGGAAGCGTGTTGCTCATCTCTATCGGCGTCATACGAAGAATGTTCCATCACCCGTAAATCCTTTCAATTATCGACTACAGAACACAACAAATAGCATTCAGGCTAGTGCCCTGAACGAAGCACTGAGGAGTTGTTTATGCCACGATGGATGTATTTTCTGCTGATATGCACATTGCTCGCGCCCATATTGGAACTCTTTCATGTCTTCCCCTTGCTTATCTTCATTATAGCAGGGCTTGGCATACTACCACTGGCCGCGCTTATCGGCACCTCGGTCGAAGGGATCGCGGAACACACCGGTGAGCAGATTGGCGGCCTGCTCTTTGCCACCTTTGGCAATGCTACTGAATTGATTATTGGTATTCTCGCGCTCAGCCAGGGATTGGTCGATGTAGTTAGCGCATCGATCATCGGCTCCGTTCTCGGCAACCTGCTGCTGGTGCTGGGCATTGCGGTCTGTGTCGGCAGTTTGCGGCATGGCAGCCTCAATTTTGCGACGCAACCTGCCGGGCAATATGCCTCGATGCTAGCGTTGAGCATCGGCGGCTTGCTCTTGCCCACCGTCGCTATTCTCCTCGCTCAATATACCCACCAACCCACTGTCACTGAACGCGGGGTTGCACTCTCGGACTTTGTCGCCATCCTGCTGCTCATCGGCTATATCGCCTCGATCCTCTACAGCGTTTTTCACATAGGTGAACGCAACGAGACGCCACAAGATGAGGTAGAACCGCTGTTGGGCGCACGCTCACAGGCGGCTATTACCCGTTTGCTGGCCTATCGGCAACATCTCGTCAACAGCGCCGTTCCCGGCAAGACCGGTATGCTTCACACGATTGACCACACGGTCAACGCCATCCTGGAACATGAAACTGCCCATTCTTCTACTACCCAGGCGTCTGAACCTCCCTCTGAGCCTGCTGACGAGGCACAGCAGACATCCACCACTATTGCGAAGGCGGAAACAGCCTCAGCCACCAGAGCATCGCACAGCAAGCCCTCGCTCTGGCGCAATATTATCCTGCTCACAGTGGCGACAGCGGGAGTAGCCATCCTTTCCGAAATACTGGTCAGCGCAATTGAGCCAGTCACGGTCCTCCTGCACTGGAATCCTGCCTTTGTGGGCCTGATCTTCCTCCCTCTGATCGGCGGACTGCCGGAATATTTCAATACGATCTCGATGGCCCTGAATAAACGCATTGATATGGTACTGGCCGCCTCGGCAGGTTCCTCCATCCAGATCGCGCTGCTGATGGCTCCGGTGCTGGTGCTGGTCAGCCTGCTGACTCCTCAGCGGCTCGATCTCGTCTTCAGCATCATCGAACTGGCAACGCTGGGACTGGCAACCTTCCTGTTCAGCGAGATCACCAGAGACGGCAAACTGGTCTGGCTAGAGGGCCTGCTGCTTATGCTGCTCTATGCGATGATGGGCGGCACTACCTTCCTCTTCGGCTAAACTAGATCGGTGTAGGACGCGGCAAACCCCGCCCTACACAGGGATGGTTAGCACATTATAACCTTCGCGGCCAGACTGTACGAGGGGCGAAACAAAAATCTCAATCACAAAGGGCTTCTCGTACAGTGGGCGACGCAATTCATCAGAGAAGAATACGTGCAGACGTTCACGGCGTCCGCTTGAGCTATGCGAGAGAGGCTGCATAGGAATAGTTACTTCGGCAGAATAGCCGCTGCCGGGCAGGGCCACATCAGCGCGCTGCACCACGTAAGCATAGTTGTGGTACAGGGCTGAGCGCACCTCGATATGCACGATCTCATCCTTGACGAGCGCGCTCAGACCGGCATAAACGGCCTCCTTTCTACTCTTTTGTGGCGTATCTCGTCCCGTGAGATGAATGCGGATCACATATGCCTGGTCAGGCTGCACGCGCAACGGTGTTTCGATCAGGGCTACCGCCGTTGTCGCGTGCTGCTGCTCGCCCAGGAAGAAACGCTGCATGCGCCGGAAAAATGAAAGTTGCTCTTCCGCCCTGGCCTGCTGTTCGCCCTTCTGCTCGTCACCCGCGCCTGTTGATGGTTTGCTAATAGCAGGCAGGATGCCGGTAAGCCGCTGTCGCCAGCGCTGCAACGGTGAGGACGGCATGGCGGTTATAGCGCCGGTTTCATGAGTCACCAGTTCTTTGCCGGTCTGGAGTGCCGGGCCTTCCTCCTCCTCAGCCTCGCAATGCGTTGTTGGTTCATCCTCGACCGCATCCTCAGAGGTGGTCACGCCTTCTCGTTGATGCCTCGCTGCTGATGGCAGCATGTCATCAACGATTCTGTCTGCTGTAGAGCGACCTGTCGCCATACCCCCCGCCGCTCCCTCTGCTTGCGGTTGACCCGCGAGATACAGACTTGCCAATCTAGCCCGCAAGGGTACAATCGAGACGGTGATATCTTCGGGTGGCTCGGTCGGTTCCTCGTCCAGGCGGGCATCATCCGTCGCCAATAAGTCCTGCCTGTCGGCTCCTGGCAGTTTGCTATAAAGCTGGCGAATCTCTTTCGCCAGCGCGTTCACGTTGAAGAAACGCTCAACGCTTTCAATAGCCAGCGCGCGCATCACCAGCGCATCCAACTGCGGACTGACACGAGAATTGAGTTCACGCGGCGTGCGTAACGGGCGTTGCAGGCGTAAGGTCGGCTCATCCGGCGCGATACCGGTCAGCAACAGGTAGAGCAATGCGCCCAGGCTATAGACATCCGAGCGCGGATCCATGCGTCCCAGCAACGTCTCAGGCGCGCTAAAGTGCGACGGGTGTTCCAGCATGGGAGTACGCGGCAACAGGCTCCTTAGCGCTGGGGGCAGCCACGAAACCATCAGGGTCGGACGCCCCTCGTAACCTTCGCCATTGAGAACAATGGCGGACGGGTCGAGATCGCCGATGACAATGGCATGCTGATGAAGACGCTGCACGGCCCGACAGAGATGATAGAGCCATGCCAGCGCCAGTATCTCGCCCGGTCGCCCGATACCGCTTTGCAAGGCATCATGCAGCGTGCGCAACTGCTTGTTGGCGCGCTCATCTTCCAGCGCCGAACGCGCGTTGCCTTCCACAACAGGCCAGCCTGCTACCGTGTAGCAGTGCTGATCGTGCAGACGCATTTCAATTACTGCCATCACGTCAGGAATATGCTGATACCGCAACAGGTCGTATTCTTGTTGGAGAACCGCGACAGCCTGCTCGCGCTTTACCTCATCGACACCACTGAGATCGATAGCGCGCACCGCAACCGGACGCTGGCGCTGCGTATCGCGGGCAAGAAAAAGTTGTACATGGCTACGACGGCGTACCAGGGAAGTGAGGCGATAGCGTTCAGTAATCTCGCCATCTGTGGGCGACAGAAGCGAGGCTTTTTTTTCGACACGCGCTCCACAGGTGCCGCAAAAGGCGGCCTGCGGAGGCAGGATGGTATTGCAACAGCGGCAACGCCCTTCTGCAAAGGGAGTGTGCATTGCGTTCTTCTGTGTCACGCTCATACTGCATTATGCCTTTTTTGCTGTGATGTGTCTTTATTATATCTGACCTTTCCAGCAAAATTATAACATAGGCAGAGGATTTTGCATAATCTAGGATAGTGTTCAGACCTTCACATCGCTAAAAATCACGTCGGCCGGTTTTCCGATAAGAGTGTTTGCAGAGACGCCAATCATTCCCTGCGTAAGAGTACTGTCCTGCACGCTATCGACGAACTGGCCGTTGATGAAGAGCGCAATGCCGGTATCATTCGTTATCACGGCTAAAGCATTGTCCTGATTGAAGCCAGTATGAATGGCAGTGCTGCGCCCATAAGCCTGTGGCCCGGAAAACTATACCCGCCCATGTATTACCAAGAAACTTCATGTGTATCTGATAAAGGAAGTTGGTGTATCGATTGCCGATATCCAGACAGGTAATATAGGGCTGTAGCGTTCCTACATGCAGATCCATTCTCCGGGTCTCCATCCTTTAAGGGGATTTTTGTGCCCGTCGATTCGTCATTCATGACGCCCTGGTCGCCCGTCGATTCGTCATTCATGACGCCCTGGTCGCCCGTCGATGCGCTCACAGGGCGTCATGAATGACGCCCCTACACCAATTTCCCCCGCAAGGATAGAGTGCCCATTCTCCGCACCGGTTTGCCAGACATCGTTCGCGCTAGCCAGCAGATCTGTGTAGGTTGGAGGTGTGCTAGAACGGAACAGATGTATTCTCCTGCTGGGCGGACGCTGAGTCTGAAACAGGGAAACCACAGGCAGGACAGAGATCGGTTCCCTCTGGCAATATTGATAGGCAAGCAGGGCAGTACCTCATATTTTTCCTCTGTTACAGGTACAATAATAGCCATGCTTATTGTAGCGTCCAGACTTTGGCGTTGGTGAAGGACACGGTGGTGCTGTTCGAGCTAGGAGCATCGGCGAAGACACCAACCGCGCCTGAACCGAGCGTGCTATCGCTGGCGCTGCCCAGGTAATGCTGGTTGACATACAGGTAGATGGTGCTGCCACGCATAATTACCGTCAGGACGTTGCCCTGACCAACTCCGGTCAGAATGGATGCGCTATGATCCTGGATCAGTGCCGTAGTATTATTACTATCTTTGAGAACGAAGAGATCGTAGTCACCATTATTCCAGACACGGAACAGATACTCGTGGACATTATCGCTGCTGGCGCGAAAGATAACGCCACCGGCATCGCCTTGCGTAATCGTCATCTGCACTTGAAAGGCGAAATCAGTATAATTGCTATTTAGCGCCAGACATGGCGTGTAATAGCCCTTTGTGTTGGTAGTAGATTGCAACGCTCCGTTGACGAAGTGACAGCCGCCACCATCCGTCGTATCGTAGATGTCCCAATTATTGCCGTCCTGCCCTGCCAGGGATGAGTTCAAGGAAGGCGTCCCACTGGTGGACTGCGTATAGAGAGTTTGGATAGCGGTTGCAGTAGCTTGCGCCTCTGCCGTAGCTTGCGCCTGCGCTGTTGCGGTGGCGTTGGCCTGGGCCTGCGCCGTTGCACTCGCCTGGGCCTGCGCTGTTGCGGTGCCGCGCGCCTCTTGCGTGAAGGCGGCCTGTACGGTCGCGGTGGCCTCGGCATGCAGTTGTGCAGGATGAATAACGGTGCCATAGAGGATCAGGCTGACGCCGCTCAGGACGAGCAGCAGAGCGACCACACCTAGCAGTAGCAGCATAGGCCGCGACAAGGCAGAGGAACGCGGCGCTGGTGGACGAGGGGCAGGCGCTGGCTGAGGGGCCATCGGATAGAAATTGCCCGGTCGCATCGGTTCCGTTGCCTGCATGGGCGGCATGGGCTGCACTGGCTGTGCGGGATAAGCGAGTTGCGTTGGTGGCAAAGACGGAGGTGGGATACTGGCTCCGGCAGAATAAGGGGGAGGAGCGAGATACAGCGGTGTATCTTGCATTGGCGGCACTCCATAGGTGGTGTTGCTTTTGAACTGCTCTTGCGCTGGAAAACCACTCTGCGCGTCTCTGATGGTTGGCGCTGGCTGCTGCGAAACGTTCTCCTGCAAAGGGCCAAAGGTGGGTGGCATAGCCTGCTCATTATTCATGCCTGGATTCGTCAACGACGCGCCACAGCGCGGGCAAATCATTACATTGGGTGAAAGCTCGATTCCGCACGAGGGACAAAATCTCATAAAAACACCTATATCTTCCATACTTGAACTTTTGTATACATAACGAGCGTGGTGTTTGAAACATCATTGGCGATAATGCCAATCTGCCCGCTGCTATAGCTGCTATCGAGAATGGTACCAAGATAGGTATCGTCAATAAAAATCTTTAACGTACTACCGTTCGCTTCTATCGCCATTGTATGGGTCTGGCTGGCATTAAAATTACTCAACGTGCCACTGAGCAACGTCCTGGCGTTGCTGCCGCTAGAACCTGTGTAGACATTCAATTCGTAAGAGCCGTCGCTTTCGACCTGATACTCGTACATGTGGCCGTTGGAGGGAGTGGCACGGAAGATCAGGCCCGCTCCGTCGCCGCTGAGCAACTTCCATTGCACGCGCATCACAAAGTTACTAAAATTTGTCTGAGGCGAGCTGCAATAGACGAACGTGTTCTTCTGATCCGATTTGACGTAGTAGGCTCCATTGCTGTAGTAGCAACCTGTGCCGGTATCCCAGTTATAGGTGTCCGGGCTGGCCATCGAGTCACTCAGGGAGGGCGCACCTTGAATGATCTGATTATAGCCGGTCTGATTGGCGGTAATTGTGGCCGTGAGGTCCTGCGAAACCTGCGCATCGGCGGTATTGGTAGCGTTGGCCTGGGCTGTCTGAATCTGAGCCGTTGCCGCCTGATTGGCCGCTGCGGTGGCCGTTGCCATTGCATGATTATGAGCCGGGACGACCACACCGGCGTAGAGACCAATCGCACCGACGATAACAATGAGAGCGATAACGACCAGCAGGACCGTCTGTGTTTTTGAGCGCGAACGTGGCTGCGGCTGTGGTGCGGGTGCCATCGGTGTGGGATATGCAGGCGGTGGGTAAGGGGTATTGCCGGTACCACTCAGGCTGTTGGGATAGCCTGGCGGCGGCGGAGGCACCAGCGAAGGCGGCTGCGTGGTGCTTTTTGGCTGAGCATGCTCTGTTCCCGTAGAAGAGGAAGGCGGATAAGGTGTGAAGGGGGTAGCGGCCACAGTGGGGGAGAGTGGTGCGGCAAATGTGGGCATGTTAGCCTGTTCCGGCGAAAGCTGAGGCGAGCCAGGTTGTTCTTCATTGACAACGTTGATGGTCAGGATCAGCGTACCGGCGGGCATACCGGGTTGCGTCATCCCCTGACCGGGGAGGCGTATCTCCTGACCGGAGAAGACGCCAGGAGGAACGGTGACGGTCACAGTGCGTCCCGTAGGCAATGTAAGGATACGAGTCGTGCCGGTTAAAGCCTCTACTTGACTGATTGCCAGCGTGGCGCGCAAATCATTGTTATCTTGTGCTGTTGGCATAGCATCACCTGCTCAATCTCTAATAAAACTGAGCAAAGTATACCATGCGAGTGATCAATAGAAAAGAGGGAAAAATATAATAGAAATATGATACAACAAGGATAGAGGAGGGAGCAGGGTGCCCTGCTCCCCGTGTGCCATCTCCTGTGTCACGCCTCTCAGACCAGACCGAGTTCCCACTTGGCGTCTTCGGTCATGCGATCCGGCGACCAGGGTGGGTCAAAGGTGATATCAACCTTGCAGCTTTTTACGTTCTCCACCTGCATGACTCGCATTTCCACTTCAGACATGACATCACCAGCCATCGGGCAACCCATCGCCGTCAGGGTCATTGTGATATGGACATGCCCTGTTTCCTCATCTTTCTCAACTCCGTAGATCAGGCCCAGGTCTACAATATTGACCGGTATCTCCGGGTCATAGCACTCACGGAGAGCATCCATGAGTTCCGCGTCATTAATTTCTGCCATCGCAATTATTTCCTTAATATATACTTCTCTAGTTCTAGCATCCTGCTCGAAAATGCTACTTTATGAAAGATAACGCTGCCAGAGTCTCAAGGCATTCCTGACATTCATACTATATCGTACCGGCACAACCCTGTCAAAGAACCGCCCTGTTATGCAAAGACAGCAGCAATGGTATCGAGATAGAAGCGTCGGAAGCGCTCGGCGTCAACAGCAAGCGGAACCAGCGCGTTGGCAGGGGGCGCATCGTGGCGTCCGAGATAGCTAACGGTCTGGCCCAGCGTGAGCTTGCCCTGTAGCTCAACATCGACATAGGCGGGTGCCCAGGTGATGAGGTCTGGCTGAAAGGCAGCAGCCAGACAGAGTGGATCGTGCATATGAAAAATATCGCCATGACCGGAGGTGGGCGCGAAGACCTCGAAATAGAAGGCCATCATCTGCCGGATGGCGTTGATGACGGGCGTATCATAGCGCGCCAATGCCTCGATATCCGCGCGGCTGAGCGTGGCCTGTGTGGTCACATCCAGACTTACTATCCGCAGCGGCCAGCCCGCGTGCAACACGATATGCGCGGCCTCCGGGTCGGCCCAGATATTAAACTCGGCGGCTGGTGTGACATTCCCTGGCACGTGCAGAGCGCCGCCCATCAACACCACTTCACGCACATGGCTGGTAAGCGCAGGCTCTTTGCGCACGGCCAGCGCAATATTGGTCAAAGGGCCAATAGGTACCAGCGTAATCTCGCCAGGCGCATTCATGATCTTCTCGATAATCAGGTCTACGGCATGAGTGCTGGTCGGTTGCATAGATGGGGCCGGAAAGACGACATTGCCCAGTCCGTTCTCGCCATGCACGTGACTCGCGTTCATCGGCATACGGAGCAGCGGCGCACTACAGCCACGTGCGACCGGAATGTCTGTGCGACCGGCCAGTGTAAGCAGCGTCAGAGCGTTACGTGTGGTATGTTCAACAGAAACGTTGCCGTTGACGGTGGTCACCGCTTCGAGCCGGATTTGCGGTGAGGCCAGGGCTAGAAAGAGGGCCAGGGCATCATCGATGCCGGGATCAGTGTCCAGAATAATACGTAGCACGCACTTCCTCCCGTGTTGGTAAACCTGATTGAGCGCCAAATTTCGTGACTTTCAGAGCGCTGGCATAGACCGCGAAGCGCAACGCCTCCTCCACGGGCTGACCTTCGCATAAGGCGACCGTGATGGCCCCGACGAAGCAATCGCCCGCCGCAGTAGTATCGACCGTCTGCACTCCGGGCGCGTCCTGGTAAAAATGCTGGGTATGGCCCGCTTCATCGTCCGTGACGAGAATCGCGCCGCGACTGCCCAGCGTGATAATGACGGTTGCAATGCCATAATCATGTAGCACCTTTGCCACAACGATGGCATCTTCGCGCGTCTCGACCCTCTGCCCGCTCAGTAGCGCCGCTTCATTCTCATTCACCACCAGCACCGAAACCTGTTGCAACACCTCTCTGGGCAACGGCTGCGCAGGGGCCAGGTTAAGTACTACCATCGCACCTGCCTGACGACCGGAGGCAATGAGCGTCTTGACGGTCTCCACCGGTATCTCCAGTTGCAGCACCAGCGCCTGCATCTGAGGTAGCGTCGCCAGAATGGCCTGCATCTGCGCCCGATCCTGCCCCACACGCATATTCGCGCCGGGTGCGACCACAATGGCATTATCACCATCGATGGTAAGAAAAATGAAGGCGGTGCCGCTGGCCTCCTGCTGATCGACAACGAGCAGGTCAGTATTGATATGGTCGGCCCGCAAAGCCTGCACCAGCCGTTCGCCAAAGGGGTCGGTGCCAACACGCCCGGCCATTGCGACCGTGCCACCCAGGCGCGCCATCGCCACTGCCTGATTGGCCCCTTTACCCCCTGGCACAAGCCTGAGTGAACCGGCACTCAGCAATGTCTCACCAACCCTCGGCACACGCGGTACGCGCACAACCTGATCCATATTCAGGCTACCAACAACGAGTATTGACCGTTGCATGCGATCCCCCTTGTTCACTTTCATTGCAACTTTACATCTTTTCTGACCTGCATCAGCAATTCAGGCAGGGTGGCACGTACCGGGGATACCCTGGCACGCACCCACCCTGCCTACTCGCACTTTCAATTATTATCCGTTTGTCTTACCGCTAAGCGCTGTCAGCGCATCTTTCAACTGGCGATAGACGTTATCAAGGTGCTCTGGTATGACCTTGACATCGGCAATAACCGGCATGAAGTTCGTGTCACCGGCCCAGCGCGGCACGATATGCAGGTGCATGTGGTCGGCGAAGCCCGCGCCCGCCACCTTGCCCTCGTTAATGCCCATGTTGAAGCCGTCCGGTTTCATGGTCAGACGCAATGCCTTGAGGGCCAACTGCGCCTGCGCCATCAGATCGGCCAGCGTGGCGGCATCCAACTTTTCGATGGTGCCGATATGCTCATAAGGTGCGATCATCAGGTGACCGCTATTATAGGGATAGAGATTGAGCATCATAAAACAGCGTTCGCCACGATAGAGGATATGGTACTCCTCGTCGCGGTGAGCGGCTGGCTGCGTACAAAAAATGCACCCCGGCGACGATGGTGTTTTGGGAGTGATGTAAGCCATTCGCCAGGGTGCCCACAAATTTTCCATACGTCATCCTTGCATATATTTTCTATAGGAACGTGATAATGAATTTTTTCACCCGTCCCTCCCCTCGGAGGGGCGTGATTCATCACGCCCTGCTCGCTCGTCCCCCTCGGAGGGACATGATTCATCACGCCCTGCTCGCTCGTCCCCCTCCCAGGGCGTGATTCATCACGCCCTGCTCGCTCGTCCCCCTCCCAGGGCGTGATTCATCACGCCCCTACGAGATCGCCGATTTCGATGGTGAAAATTCATAATCACGTCCGACTTATCATGTCTGATTTA
>DAOTVZ010000281.1:0-5615 GCA_034436045.1 Ktedonobacteraceae bacterium
GGAACCGGCACAGCGGCGCAGTTCGGCGCGGGCGGCGGCAGGACTGATGGGCTGCTTGTAGACGCGCGGCGAGATCATGGCATCATAGGAGTCGATGACGGTCAGGATACGCGCAGCAAGCGGGATATCTTCGCCCTTCATACCGGTGGGATAGCCCCTACCATCCCAGCGCTCGTGGTGCGCGACCACGATCCTGGCCAGCGCTGCGAAAATGCCACCGGCCTGCATCAGTATCTCGCGGCCAATCTCTGGATGGCGACGCATGACCGTCCACTCTTCCGCCGTGAGCGGCCCCGGCTTGTGCAGGATGGCATCGGGAATGCCGATCTTGCCAATATCATGCAGTAGCGCCCCCAGGCATACCAGGTTAACCTCGTCGTCGGACAGGTTGAGCAGGCGCGCCGTTGCCTCGGCTAGACGCACCATTCTATGCGCATGTTCATTCGTGTCCCTGTCATGGGCGGAGGCCGCCGCCGTCAGCGCATGAACCGTACCAACTTCGGCAGGATGAATGTCTGTAGTAGTCGGTGACATCTCCTCTGTACAAGGGACATCTATATCGGCGACACGCACCTGGTTCCGTCCGTTGCGTTTCGCCTGATACATGGCATTATCTGCGTGACTGATCAAATCCTCGCGCGTCACACCATGCAGACCATACACCGCGACGCCGATACTGGCAGTGACCTGTATCTCGATATATGCTTCGCCATCATCGCCTCGCCAGATGCAAGGCGATTGCGCAATACTTTGTCGCAGACGCTCCGCCGCCTGACTCGCACCGAGGACATCGGTATCAACCAGAATCACCGCAAACTCTTCGCCGCCATAGCGACCAACAAAATCTTCGGACCGCGTGGCATTACGCAGTCGAACAGCGATCTCGCGCAGAATCGCATCGCCAGCACGATGGCCCCAGGTATCGTTGATCTGCTTGAAGTGGTCGAGATCAACAAAAAGGACGGCACAACGTCCCTGTACCTCTTCCCCCTGCTGCGCTTGCCGCGCTAACTCCTCGTCGAGTCTGGTCATGATCGCACGGTGATTGGGCAATCCAGTGACAGGGTCGGTGACAGCCGCCAGGGCCTGCTCTCGGTAGAGCTTATCTACTTCGTTCAGCAGTTCGCGCTGTTGCAATACCAGAATCTCCTGTTCCGCATATGCTTCCTGGAGTTGCTTGCGCAACTCGATTTCGCGACGATTAATGCGGCGCTGCCAGTTCAGTAGCGCGTAGACGCGCGGTACTTCACTACCAAACCAGCCAGCCGCCAGGGAAAGTAGCGTGATACCTGCAATCAGAATACTCCAGGGGCCATTAGGGATCAGCGATGGCACCCAGGAGATAAACAGCGTATCCCAGAGACCTATCAGCGCGGCAAGGCAACCGACAAGCGCCATACCCCACAGTAAAAGATATGATGCTTTAGTGGGTCGCGTCGTTTTCTGTCGCCATATCGCCATAAGAGGCAGCAGCAGTAGCACTATACTGTAGACTATCCATATCATGGAAGCAACCGCTTGCAGGATATTATATCCCTCGATGACCAGATTGACCTGGCTCACCAGGCGGGTAAAAAAATCTGGAATTGCGACTATTGTAATCAGCGTGATAAAGAAAACAATACAGCTTTGCGTGAGAATACTCAGCACCGGCACACCAATACGGTTAGTGCATAGCAGCATTGCCGGGAGACGATGATCTTTCGCAATGACGACCATACGTCGTGAAAACATAATGATATAGAGAATAGTGATAGAGATATAGCCCAGGAACGGGATGCTTATGCCCAGCATCGCCCATTGCGGCCCAAACGCAGATTGCAGGATCAACAAGTACGCTAGCGGCTGACCCGCCTGACTAGCTGGCACGACGACCATGATACCAAAAGTGCTGGCAACATACACGAGCAACGTGATGACGGTGGCCCACCAGACGGCATCACCAGAACGTTTGATCGCCTCCGTTCCGCCTGCTATTTCGCCGCTCATCACAAAAGGCATACTCACACCAAGCAGCGCCAGCACGACAATTCCATACACGCCCGCGTTATTAAAAGAGGGAAGCCAGGCATGGATATCGTTGAACGCGATAGCCGCACGATGCCCGCTCGCCAGCCACCAGAGAGCGATGGCTCCCTGGAGCAGCATACTGCCCAGATAGAAGACGGTGACGAAGAGCAAGCCGCGCTTCAGCCAGCGTAGGGGCAGGCAGGCCAGGGCGGTACAGAGACCCAGGATTATACTCAGAATCAGCAAGCCAGCGAGTGAGGTCATTGCTAAGTTCGGTATCACCACCTGTAAAAACTGCACACCGCCCTCAATAGCAGCAACGGTAGAGAGCGTGCCACAGAGCCAGGCACAAAAGCTGACCATAAACGCCCATTGAGAACCTGCTATCCGCGTCACCAGCGCATACATGCCGTTGGGGCCAGGGAAACGCTTGATTAGCCAGCGTGTTGCATACGCCGTCGGCACCAGAAACGTGAGTGTGCCTAGCAACCAGTAGACAAAGGCCGCAGGCCCGCCAAATTGCACTCCAACAGTGTTCGAGATAAAGACGACCGTCAGCAAGATAAACACGCCCATATCAAAAGGCGTCAGCACAGCAGGCAACGAACGCGCCTGCTTCCTTTCGGCTTGAGTCGTTATCCCATCTTGCTCCGCTTCACAGCCCGCAGCGCCCGTGCCACTTATCCTTTGAGATAACGATTGTGGTCTAAGAGAAGAGGTCATAGTCCCTCCTGATCTATACTTTCTGCCAGGATTACCTACTTTCTCTTATCGGCACAATATCACGCACCGCCAGGGCGAGCCAGCCCCGTTCGTGTGTTCGGCTCCCATATTTCCCTCTTGACTTTTAGCAAGCGGGCAGGTATAGTTGATAGCAGAGATGATTTCAAACCACTCATCTCGTTGCTTCTACTGTTCCTCGTATCCCAACTCCATCTTCAACAGGAGCCACTCATGCAAGATTTTTCCGCGATGGAGCGGGCAGGCGCTGAATCCTCAGAGACACTTGACCTGCTCGGTTCCAGCCCACAGCATCCCTTTCATGACCTCAATCTCGCGGGCAGTCAGGGCGTGCCCACACCGCGCCAGATTGCCCAGGCACGCCTGCCGCAGGGCCATCCCACAGCAGATTACGGCAAACCGGCTCTGCGCGTCCCTGAATTGCAACGCACCGACCTGTCCACTCCTGGCCTGACCATTCACACCGTCACGAACGAAACTGCTTCGTTACCCCCCGACGACACCAGCGAGCGGCCTTACGCGCTCGACATTATCAATACCCCACCGGAGAGTCTCTTTAGCCAGCATGACACTTTGATACCGGATATGCAACCGGCGCTTGACCCGTTGCCAGCGATGGAGCGACCGGCTGAGATGGACGAGAACACGCGGGCACTGCTCGCATTGTCTCCACTCGCACAACTGGTGGCGGACAAGAGCTATCCGGCAGATCAGATGGATCAGCGCCGCTATAATGCGGCGCTGGCGCGTCATCTAACCCTGCTGCTCAGCGGCCTGCGCGACGAGGATTAACGCCGATGGCACACGGCAAACGGCATCAGACGCAGCTTACGCTGCACGGCCAGATCAGCGAGGGACAGGCGACCACGCTGGCACAGACACAGGACATGGCAGATGCTGCCAGTGTGGGAAATGCTGGTCACGCGATACGAGTGACAATTATTCAGGGCGGCACCAGCAAGAACGGCTACACTTATGACGAGGCTGCGCTGCAAAGCATCGCGCAACTGGTTGAGGGAGCGCAGGCTTACGCCGACCATGCCGCCACACCGAACCAGATGGCACGCAGCATCCGCGATGTCGTCGGCTTTTACCACGACGCACGCTATGTACCCGCGCAGGCGGGTCAACCGGCACGCGTCGAGGCAACACTGCATATCCTGGAGAACGCCGCCTGGCTGTGGTCGCTCATTCAAGAGACGTGCTTGCTCGGTCGGCCCAACCTGGTCGGCCTCTCCATCGATATCCTGGCGCAGTGGCAGTTCAATGAGGCCACCAGGACCAGGGAAGTCACCCAGATTCTCGCCCTCAACTCGTGCGATATCGTCACCCGCCCCTCTGCCGGTGGCGCAATTCAGCACATTCTCCACTCATTCACACAAGGAGCTTCCCCAATGGAACCCATTACCCACGAACAAGAGCCAACAGAACCTGCGGCTCCTTCATCCCCAACTATTCCATCTCCCGCTACACCAACGCCAACAACGAACAGCAACGAGCAGCACATCACAGAGCAGGCACAATTTGAAACATTGCTGCACGAATTGCAACGCGAACGTTCGCAATTGCTGCTCGAACGGCGTCTGCTGGAATCGTCGTTGCCGGAGCCGGTGCGCGCGGCCATTCGTCAGCGTTTTCAGGGCCGCGTGGTCGAGGCGGCAGAACTGGAACGCGAGATTAGCACGCAAAATGAGGTGCTGGCCGCCCTGGCCGCTCAGGGCTTGATTCGCGGTCACTCGTATGAGAAACCCTCTGTCGGGCAAATGATTAGCGAGGCCGAGAAGGTGCAGGCGGCCTTTGATCGCATGTTTGATCTGGAGATCGACACCGCCCGCCTGGGCAACATTCGCGCCTTTGGCAGCATCCGCGAGGCTTATATGCGCGTGACCGGCGATGGCAGCGTGGGCAGCTTCTCTGATCGTTCGCTGCTCGGTAACATTCGCGTCTCCGAACACGCCCCCATCGGGCGTATCTCCGAGGCCGACACCACCACCGCTTCGTTCAGCTACCTGCTTGGCACCTCGATGAACAAACGCTTGCTTAAAGATTATCAGGCGTGGCCAGCAGAGTGGCAAAAATTCTGCACCATCGTACCTATCCGTGATTTCAAACAGCAGAGCCGCGTGCGCTTAGGAGCGTTCAACTCGCTCTCCATCGTCGCCGAGGATACGGCCTACTCGACCATCAGCCTGACGGATAGCGCCGCCACCTACGTACCGCAAAAGCGCGGCAACCTTGTGACTGTTTCCCGCGAAACCATCGTGAATGACGATCTACAAGCCATCAAGCAGATTCCGACCAAGCTGGCGGTGGCGGCAGCCTATACGCTGGCCGAATTTGTCTACGGCTTCCTCGCCAACAATCCCACCATCTATGACGGTAACGCACTCTTTACTACCGGTGCGCCGCACAACAACCTGGGTGCGTCGGCGCTCTCGACCTCGGCAATGCAGAACGGTGTCACGACCATGCGCGAGCAGACCAACTACGCGGGCAAGCGCATCGGCCTTCGTCCGCGCTTCCTGGTCGTGCCCGCCGAGTTAGAATGGACGGCAATGGTCGTCACAAAATCCGCCGGTGTGCCGGGCAGCCCCAACAACGACATCAATCCTATGCTGGGCTACGTGACCCCCATCGTCTCACCGCAACTGACCAACACCACACAATGGTTCCTGATCTGTGACCCACGCGAGGTCGATACCATCGAGATCGGCTTCGTCGGCGGCCAGGTCAATCCCGCCCTCTTCATCCAGGATCAGCCACTCTTCGGCCTGAACTTCACGCAAGACGTTATCAGTTATAAGATCAGGCACGAATACGGCGGCGCAGTGGTCGATTATCGCGGCCTGTATCGCGGCATCTAA
>DAOTVZ010000282.1:0-43135 GCA_034436045.1 Ktedonobacteraceae bacterium
ACTGGAAGCCGCGTCCGCCGCGCGTCTGGATCAGTGAGATTCATGAGCCGTCACCACTGCGGGTTGCGGCTCCCTGTCCGGTGTTTGGCAGCTGCGGCGGTTGCCAACTTCAACATATGCGCTACGAGGCACAGCTAGCCTGGAAACAGGAGATGGTGACGCAACTACTGCGTGAGATCGGCCATTTTGTTGAGCCGCCCATGCTGCCAATAGTGCCGTGTGACCAGCCCTGGCATTACCGCAATCACATGCGCTTTTCGGTCAACCGCAATGGTCAGGTGGGTTTGACAGCACGAGGCACACATCGCGTGCTGCCGCTCAGCCACTGCCCCATCGCACACGAGCAGATTAACCAGGCACTGCACATTGTCAGCCAGCGTGTGAATCCACGTCCACAGGTACTCATTCGCTATGGCACAGCGACTCATCAGATGCTGATACAGCCTGAGCAACCCCCAGAGGTGGCGCAACAACTGGCCAAAACAGGTATCACGCTTTGCGCCGAGACAATGGAAGAGCGACTCTGTGGCGAAACGTTCCGTATTCGCCCAAGCTCGTTCTTCCAGACGAATAGCGTGCAGGCTGAGAAGATGATACAGATGGTACTACGCGGCTTACTCACGCCACCCAACGAGCAGGAAACAGCCGCACCAGTCTACCAACCATTGACGGTCGTGGATGCTTACTGCGGTGTCGGTACCTTTGCCTTGCTGCTCGCGCGCCATGTCAAGCGCGTGATCGCCATTGAGGAGTCACCCAGCGCGATTAAGGACGCACAGTGGAATCTGCGCCACGTGGAGAACGTGGAGATTCTCAAGGGCAAGGTGGAAGACGTGTTGCCCACGCTGGCAATGCCCCTGGACGGATTCGTCATCGATCCGCCGCGTGCTGGTTGCCAGCTTTCCGTATTGGAGACGCTGCTGCGTCACCCGGCTAAACGCATCGTCTATGTATCGTGCGAACCTTCGACTCTGGCCCACGATCTCGACATCCTCTGTCATGGACAATCCGCGCCTGTCTACCAACTGCGCTCGGTACAGCCGCTGGACATGTTTCCCCACACAGCGCATATCGAATGTGTAGCAATTCTGGAGTATTGTACTGCATGAGTAGCCTGTTACCTTTACTGCTGGCCTCAGCCTCACCGCGTCGTCGCCAGCTCATCACTCAGCTTGGTCTCCCCTACACCGTCGGCATCTCGCCCACTGATGAGACAGCAGCGCAACAGCACTACACCGGCCCCGTTGAGGGACTGGGCGTCTGGACTGCCGCGCACAAAGCCATCATGGCCCTGACCCTGCCCGAAGCAGCTAATCGGCTCGTGGTTGCCGCCGATACCACCGTTATTCTCGACGGTAAAGAACTGGGTAAGCCACGCGATAAGGCGCACGCGCGCGAACTCCTACAGGCACTACGCGGTCGCTGGCACCGTGTCATAACGGGCGTCGTGGTCTGCACCGCGCATGATGGCCAGATTGTGTTATACAGCGACAGTTGCAGCACGCCGGTCCTGATGCGCCCCTATAGCGACGCAGAGATTGACGCCTATATCGCTACCGGCGACCCACTCGATAAAGCCGGCGCTTACGGCATTCAGCATCCACAATTTCAGCCCACCGAACGTATTGATGGCTGCTATCTTAATGTCGTCGGTCTGCCGCTCTGCACGCTGGTCTCGCTATTGGCAAAATTCGATGTCTATCCCGCCACACAGACACCGATGGTGGCGGATACATGCCCCTGGTCTGAGAAATGTCTGCATTACCGGCAAGATCGCTAACACGCGGTCGCTACGCCCCCAGTCCAACCGGCGACCTGCACCTGGGCAACCTGCGCACCGCCTTGCTGGCCTGGCTCTTTAGCCGAATAGAGGGCGGCCAATTTGTGCTGCGCGTTGAAGACCTGGATCGTCCACGCACCCGCCCCGGCGCAACAGAACGCATGCTGACCGACCTGCGCTGGCTGGGTCTGGATTGGGATGAAGGGCCTGATTATGGCGGCCCCTATGCTCCCTATACCCAGAGTGAGCGCATAGAGATTTACCGGCATTATCTTCAACAACTACAGGAGCGCGGCCTGCTCTATCCCTGCTATTGCAGCCGAGCAGAAATTCAGGCTGCTAGCGCACAGCAGGGCGAAGAAGGCCCGCGCTATCCCGGCACATGTCGCCATTTAAGCGCAGCTCAGCGCCGTGCCTATGAAGCACGCGGGCGTCGCCCTTCCTTGCGCTTGCGCGTGGATGACGAGCGCCTGATTGCATTTACTGACGAAATCGCCGGGCCGATCACGCAACACGTGCAGCAAACCGTCGGTGACTTCGTTATTTATCGCTCCGACGGCATTTTCGCCTATCAGTTTGCCGTTGTAGTTGATGATGCCCTCATGCATATCAACCAGATAGTGCGCGGAGCCGACCTGCTCTCTTCCACTCCACGCCAGATTCTCCTTTACCAATTGCTTGGTTTTCCCGTGCCTCGCTTCGCACACGTGCCACTCATGCTCGACGAGCAGGGTCAGCGCATGGCGAAACGCGCCCAAAGCACGGGGCTGGAACCGCTACGCGCCGCCGGTCTCTCCCCAGCTCAGGTCACAGGACGCCTGGCCGCCAGTTGCGCGCTGCTTAGCCAGGAAGAGCCGATTACCCCAAAAGAGCTACTCAACCATCTGCAAAAGCAACCGCATGATATAATGCGCTCGATAGCAAAACAGCAGTTGAGATAAAAACTATTGGGCACAAGGCCATGTGGATGAGAAGAGGATTGAGGATGTATAATGCCCCTATGAGGATTTGTTCGGTCTTATGTTTTTCATATCACATCTTAATAGCACCACCAACGCACAGATTATAGAGACGATGAGCCTGACATTACAAATCATCCTGACAATCGCGGCCATCCTGGTCGCACTGCTTATTGGCTGGCTGCTACGCCGTCAGGCGGTTCGGCGGCTCCATAACACCGTCCTCGACAACTGGATCATTCAGACGCTTGGTGTGCTTATTGTCATAGTGCCGCTATTGATTGCCGCCCTGGCTATTCCAATTGTCTGGCACCCGGCAATCTTTTTCGACTACTGGAGAAGTTTACAACTACAATTACATATTAATGTCGCTGCTCTTCTCGGAGAGGTCATCGGCACTCTTCTACTCATTGCGCTCGGCATCGGCGCAGCCCGCACTATTCAGGCTGTGATAATGCGTGGCCTGAGTACTAACCGCATCGACATTAATACGCGCACCCTCATCGGACGTATCTTCTATATCCTCACGCTGATATTGATCGCCTTCTGGATACTCTCCCTCTGGAACATCTCGCTTAGCGTCCCTGTGGCCGCTCTCAGCGTTGTTACTGTCGCTATTACCTTCTCCATTCAGGATATATTGAAAGACCTGGTCTGTGGCTTCTACATCTTGATTGAACGCCCCTTTCATATCGGCGATCAGATCAGCACTACCAGCGCGGTGGCCGTCCCCTATACAGGCACAGTCGAGGACGTGCAGTTGCGCGCCACCCGCCTGCGCTTAATCAGCGGTGAAGAGGTCTCTATTCCTAACGCGCTGGTCTTCGGAGGCGTTGTTGTCAACAACACACACTATATGGAAAGGCGAGTCATCATCACCGCCAAACTGGCCGAAGAGAATTTTGTAAAAGATGAAACACCGCAACAGATTCTCAAGGCTATTCAAGAACTTGAAGCGGTCAGACCTAAACCGGAGCCACAGGTGCTGCTCAAAGGCTACAACACTGATAAACAAGCTATCGTGCAGGTGCGCTTCTGGGTGCCGAGTAGACAACTTTCTGTCATTTCAGACGTAATATATACGTTACATAAAGTTTTGCCCGACGCGGATTTAGAGGTCAGCGAGCCACTGGGTAACGTGTAATCATCCACACTGTTCCTTAAGGGGGAGTTGATTCGTTGGAAGAATATAGAACAACATCGGCAACGCGGCATGTCGGTCTGATTGGTGGTACTTTCGACCCCATCCACTACGGACATCTTGTCATCGCAGAAGAAGCACGGGCCGTGCTACACCTCGACGAGATGGTGTTCATCCCGACCGGCAAACCGCCACATAAGCCCAGGCGCGTTGTGACGGAGAGCCGACACCGTGTTGCGATGGTGAAGCTGGCAATCGCCTCTAACCCTTATTTTTCGCTCTCGCGTATCGAGGTAGATCGAGAAACACCATCGTATACCGCCGAGACGCTGCGTCAACTGCGCCAACAGTGGGGAAAGGGGGTCGTACTCTATTTTGTGATCGGCTGGGATAGCCTGGAAGAGTTGCATACCTGGTACAAACCGCTCGACATTCTCGCACAGCTTGACTATCTGGTGGCTGTGCGACGACCGGGTTATGTGGAAGAACCAGCCTATAATGATCTATTAGAGGCACGTCTTCCCGGCATTATGCAGCGTCTGCGCGTCATTCCAGCGCCGCAACTGGAAATCTCGGCCACCGACCTTCGTCAACGTGTCGCTGAGGGGCGTCCGATCAAGTATCAGACACCAGAAGCGGTTGAGCACTATATTCAGGAACATGGACTTTATCGCACATAGTTAAGAACACAAGAGAGTGGGGCGAGCAGAAAAGTTATGGAGCCAATGCAATTTGCGCTAGGTGACCGCCTGCGCTTGCGCAAACAACATCCCTGCGGAGGCTATGACTGGGAGGTCGTGCGCCTGGGAGCCGATATTGGCTTGCGCTGCGAGAAATGTGGACGGCGAGTACTGCTCCCGCGCTCAGAGGTTGAGCGCCGTACCAAACAGCGGCTCCCCCGCATCGAGCGGAACGAAGACGACTTCTTTGGAGATGATGCATAATAATAGCATATCTATTTAATAAGGGAGAGTGCCGATGACTGGCGTCAACCGTAGCGGGGGATTTCGCACGCTGCTCAAAAAGCGGAATTTTTTATACCTGTGGCTGGCTCAACTCATCTCGATGACGGTCTTCAACGCCTCAAACTATGCGTTGATCGTCCTGATTGCTGAAGTCTCTCATTCAGCGACGCTAATCGGCTTAGCCATTATCATTTTCAGTATCCCCGCCGTGCTAGTGGGCGCACCAGCAGGTGTCGTTGTTGATCGCATGAACAAACGCCGTATCCTATGGGCAAGCAACTGTCTACGGGCCGTAGCCGCTTTCCTCTTTGTCATCTCACTCCTCTTCAATCGTCACAATCTGCTGCCCGATTACCTGCTGACGCTCTTAATCTCAATCATCGCGCAGGTTTTCGCGCCCGCTGAAGGCTCGTCCATCCCCCTACTGGTCGATGAGTCTGAACTGATGCCCGCGCTCTCACTCTTTAACATTACCTTGATGCTCTCACAAGCACTAGGCTTTATTATCTTTGCCCCCGTACTGATTGCCCTCTTGCCCACGTTCCATCTCTACCACTTCACCGTCGATTCGGTGATCCAACTGTATGTCATTATCGGTCTCCTCTACCTGCTATGCGCCCTACTTGTCTCGCTCATACCTGCTGAAAAGCTCGATCACCGATCACACCCTTCATCCACCGGTAGCACCCAACCCCTTGAGGTTATGGGTAACATCTGGGGTGAAACCTTGCAGGGCTGGAGCTTCGTTCGCACACGCCCGGCACTCTTTCTCTCCATGCTCCAACTCTCCTTTGCGGGCGTGCTACTGCTGGTCATCAGTCAGATCGCCACGCCGATTGTCACCAACCTGCTGGGCTTCCCGCCCAATGCAATGTCGCTCGTATTCGCCCCCGCCGGTGTAGGACTGGTGGGTGGCTCGATCTTGATGCCGCGTATTACGCGCCGTCTCGGCGCTTCCCGCACTATCTTTATCGGCACTGTGGGCCTGGCCATTGCCACCACAATTACTCCCTTGATCACCTGGCTCTTCCGCGTACTAGACCCACAGGACTGGAACGGCAATCCGCTATTGCTCATCATTATCATGGCTATTCTCTTCGCCGCCGGTCTTGCGCTCGACTTTGTGAATATCCCTTCACAAACGGCTATGCAGGAACTCTCGCCCGACTGGATTAAAGGACGTATCATTTCTTTACAACTGGCTTTTTACAGCGCCTGCTCCATTCCCATCATTCTCTTTATCGGTATCATCGCCGATAGTTTCGGCATCAGTCGCGTTCTCTACCTGCTTTCTGTCGCCATTATCGCCTTCGGTCTCTGGGGCCTCTACTATGAGCGAAAATACGTTTTGCCGGAGCAGGCAAAAAAGGCCGCGCAGGAGGATGATAAAACTGATGAGCGGGAGCCGGACAGAATCGCACATTGACGCTACCTGGACGAACGTCTACAATACAAATTGCGACATGGATAAATCGTGAATGGCAGGGACGATGGATAACACAGCTTTGATGGCCGCAATAGCACCGTATCAATCCTGGCTACTGATCGCCGGAGTCTTTGTGCTATTCCTGCTACTGCGCCTGACCCGCAAAGCTCTACGGAGGCGCGTCGATATCATCGGCTACACAACCATGCGTGAGCGCGGGTTGCTGCTCTGGTTCTGGCTCAACGCTCCAGGCGTGATTCTACACGAACTCAGCCACGCTCTTGTTGTCCTGCTCTTCTATCCATTCGGATTCCGTATCACCAGTATTACCTTCTTCCGCGTCAAACCAACTCTACAACGCAGCAGCAATGGGCGTGTGGTAAGACAGGGCGGACGCCAGTCGCTGCAACTGGGCGAGGTGCAATATGTGCGCCCGCAGGGACGCCTCATGAGCTACATCGGTGACGGCTTGAGCGGTATCGCGCCGCTCTTCGGTGGCACCGCCATGCTGATCTTCCTCTACTGGGCCGCTACAGGCTATAATCTGTGGGATTTACCCCTCGACAGCCAGAACCACCTTCATCTCCTGCAGCCCGGCTGGCCCTGGTGGACACTGACCTTCACTCCTTACCTCATTCTCACCGTCACCTCAGAACTCTGGCCCAGCCACCAGGACTGGTATGGGGCGCGCTATCTGGTCGGCGGCTTGCTTCTCCTGGTCGTTCTACTGCTCGTACTTTGCTGGTACGCCCACTACCTGTCCACTGTGCTAAACATCGCAACGCTGATTGCTGCCCACACCGACTTCGCCCTCACCGTTCTCCTGCTCCTCGACCTGCTTTTCCTGATTGTGGCCGAGATCATTGTGAAGGCACTTACGAGATGACCATGCACACACCTTTCGTTATCATCGTCACCGGCCTGCCAGCCACCGGCAAAACCGCTATCGCACAGTGGCTGGCCGACCAGTTGCACCTGCCGCTCTTACGCAAAGATGCCATCAAAGAGATTCTCTTCGACACTTTAGGCTGGAGCGACCGCGAATGGTCGCGTAAACTCAGCAAGGCCAGTATCGCCGTCCTCTTCTCGCTAATGGAAGTACAACTACGTGCCGGTCAATCGTTCATTAGCGAGAGCAACTTTATGCATCCACGAGATACAGAAGATTTTCTCCGCCTGCACCAGCGCCACCCCTTTACCGCCTTCCAGATTCTCTGCACCTGCGACGGCCCCACTCTCGTTCAGCGTTTCATGGCCCGGTCGAGTGAGCGCCATCCCGGCCATGTCGATGCCAATGCGTTGAACGAACTCACGCCCATTCTTCTGCAAGGTCGCATCGTACCACTCGAAATCGGTGGCACCCTCTACGAACTCGACACTACCGACTTTTCCTCTATCGACTATAAGAAATTATTACACGCGGTAGAGACAGCGCTTGCTACCAGATGCCAACCGAACCCATAAATAATGGATACTCCCCACGAGGCTTTGTGAGCATATCACACTTTCTCAATGCAAAATTTATGTCAGATAAGCGTTCTCTATTTAGAAAAGTCGAATAGAAGAGATATTTATGGCTATATGAAGATTATGACGAATTATAGGATGGTTCTCGCATATCATAGAAAGGAGCGCCAGTCTTATGGCTCTTTCATCACAAACGCTACTAGAAATTGCAGCTTGTTTGATTGTTGCCACCGCGATTTGGAAGCTTCTAACACAATTTCTGTATTTGTCTAACAGAGGCAACTGTTTACTTGCTACTATCAATTATATAGTTGCTTTTATCAATAATATTGTCCACCCAACAATGAGCATGGCTCCCCACAAGAGTACCATGCTCATTAATTTTCTGTCTCGGTACCCTATACATCTTTTGTAAAGTAAAAATAGTTTCAAAAATAACTAGAGGTGAAGTCATGACTTTCTCTTCACCTTTTTCAACACGCAGTAACAGAGCAAGAGCTTTTTTTCTGCTTTATCTACATCATCCCCTGTAAGATAACGCAAGAGGATACCAGTATCTAAAAAACGCATCGCTATCTCCTAACTAATCTTAACAACGTCGCCCTCAACAGTAAAACGTACCCTATCTCGTGGATGCAAACCTATAAGATGGCAAATTTCTTGCGGGATGGTAACTTGACCTTTCTCCGTCACGGTTGCTTCATATTCCTGCATAGTAATCCTCCTAACCTTGATCATACGGACTATGATACACGTATTTTACTCAAAGTAAGGATATTTTTTTCAAGTAATACCAGATAATTTGGTATTACCACCCGAATCGTTCGATCAAAAAAGAGCGGCTGTAGTGTAGCAAGACGGGGCTGCCGTGAGGGCAGACGGCGGGGGCAGTGACGTTCGCCAGTGCCTTGAGGAGCGTAGTCATCTCGCCCATGCTCAGGTCGCGGCCACGGCGCAGGGCAGAGCGGCAGGAGAGATTGATGAGTAAGTGATCTTCCCAATCGGGGCTGTCTTCGGCGGCGCTTTCGGCCAGTTCTTGCAAGTGCGCGGCCAGTTGTTCGCTACCTTCGCCATCTTCATCGGTCGGCACAGAGCGGATGAGAAAGCTGCGTCCGCCGAAGCGTTCGCATTCGATGCCCAGGCCGCGCAACATTGGGAGACGCTGTTCTAACAACTCGGCCTGATAGCGTTTCATCTCGACAAGCACCGGCTCCAACAAGAGATGCGCGGTCACAGGCACGTCATCAGCGCGCAGACCGGTATAGGTGCGACGGAAGTGTTCGTAGATGACACGCTCATGGGCACGATGTTGATCGACCAGATAGAGGCTACCGTCCGGTGCTTCGGCCAGGATGATCGCCTGTTGCAATTGAGCCAGGGGACGCAATTGCCGGATGATCTCGCTCGTGCCGGGCTGCGCCTCCTCGGCTTTGTAAGCCTCCGCCGACTCAGACACATGCAGGCCACGCCGACGCGGCCCCGGCAAACGGCGCTGGCTGGCTAACACGGGGCCAGGAAATTGCACCTCCTGCGGCGAGGCCGGGCTTTGCTCCAGCACCTCGCGCACCGCCTGCGTCAAAGCGGCTGTGACCTCGCTCTCGTTAAGCAGTCGTACCTCCGTCTTTGCCGGGTGTACGTTGACATCAAGATTTTCCGGCATTACATGCAAGTGAAGGACGAGCAGAGGATGTTTACCTCTGGGTAAAAGCGGACGGTAGCCAGCTTCAAGCGCATCCTGCAAGGCGCGTACCTGTACCCAGCGTCCATTCACAAACAGCATGACATATTGACGGCTATTTTGCGCCAGCACGCGATTTCCGATATAGCCATCAATGCGACACACCTGCTCACGCGCAACATGCACGGGATGCAATAACTCATTCAAGGGCAGGTGATAGAGTTCGGCCAGCGTCGTTGCCAGATCACCGGAGCCGCTGGTTTGCAAGGCGATATGCTCATCGATAACCAGATTGAAGCGCACACCTGGATAGCCCGCTGCGTAGCGTTGCAGCAACTGCGTGATGTGACTGTTCTCGCTACGTGTAGCGTGAGTGAATTTGAGACGCGCCGGAACGTTATAAAACAGATCACGCACGGTCGCGGTCGTACCATGTGGACGCGCCTTGCGTCCGCGCTGCACAATCTCGCCGCCACGCCATGTGAGCCAGAGCGCGGGTTGCTCTTCATCCAAAGCTTCCGTCTCGATAGCGCGACTCAGCAAAGTCAGTTCAGAAATGGCAGCAATACTGGCCAGCGCCTCGCCACGAAAACCAAGCGTGCGCAGATGATCGAGGTCTTCCACGCTGGTAAGCTTGCTGGTCGTATGCCGACGCGCGATAGCCTCCATCTCCTGCTCAAGAATGCCGCAGCCGTCGTCGGTGACGCGCATCAGGTGCATGCCGCTCCCGCGCACCTCAACGCGAATATCGTGCGCACCCGCGTCCAGCGCATTTTCTACCAGTTCTTTGATAACCGAGGCAGGTCGCTCGATCACCTCACCGGCGGCGATACGTTCGGCCACCTCCGGCGCAAGCGTCTGAAGGGGAGTGCGCTGCATCGTTGAGTGCATAGACATGATATCGTAACTACTCTGGCTCATCGTCGTAATATACTTTTCTTTTTCTGCATCAAGAAGAGAAGATTGAGCGCATCCAGCGGCGTGATCGAACTGACGTTGATAATTTGTACATCCGGCTCCTCGCCCTGTTCCAGCCGCGCGGCCACGGCTCGTGCCTCCTCACTCTGCCATTCATACGGCACTGCCAGACCCTTACCGTCATCGTCGGCAACATAGGGTGCTGTGAGTGCATAAACGCCGTTGCTCTCGGCGACCAGTGGCTTATGGTGACGAGCATTCTCCTCTAAATGCGCCAGCACCATCTCGGCACGCTGAATAACGCCAGGGGGCATGCCCGCCAGACGAGCGACATGCACGCCATAGCTTTTGCCAATACTGCCGGGAACAACACGATGCAAAAAGACGATGCCGTCTTGCTCGTCATCACTGATCGCCATGGTATACACACTCAAATGTAGCAATTCATCGGCCATCGAGGCCAGTTCATGATAGTGCGTGGCAAACAGCGTGCGTGCCCCGATGACGTTATGCAGGTGTTCAACTACGGCACGCGCGATAGCCAGCCCATCATAGGTGCTGGTGCCGCGCCCGATTTCGTCGAGAATTATCAGACTATGGCGCGTAGCATGATGCAGGATCGTTGCCGTCTCCTCCATCTCGATCATGAAGGTACTCTTGCCGGATGCAATATCGTCCTCAGCGCCAACGCGCGTGAAAATGCGGTCAACCAGCCCGATGCGAGCTTTGCGTGCCGGAACAAAACTGCCGATCTGCGCCAGCAACGTAATCAGCGCGACCTGCCGTAGATACGTTGATTTACCAGCCATATTCGGGCCGGTGAGCAAGATGATCCGTGAGCCATGCTCCGCTTCAAGCTGCGTATCGTTAGGGATAAAGACATCGCCGTCCAATGCGTACTCGACGACGGGATGCCGCCCGCCGATAATTTCCAGTCCCTGACCATGCTCCACTGTTGGTCGCACATAGCCCTGATGCGCCGCCACTTCGGCCAGACTCAACAGCACATCGACCTGTGCAATGGCCACCGCCGTTGTTGAGAGCTGCGGATAGTAAAAGCTAATCTGGCGCAACAGATCGGCATAGATGCTGCGCTCCATCTCCTCGATGCGCGACTCGGCGCTTAAAATACGCGCTTCATGTTCCTTCATGTCCGGCGTAATAAAACGCTCAGCGTTCACCAGTGTTTGTTTACGAATATAGTCCGGCGGCACGAGTTTGAGATTGGCATTGCTAATTTCAATATAGTAGCCGAAGACCTTGTTATAACTGACCTTGAGCGTCTTGATACCGGTGCGCTCACGCTCACGTGCTTCTAGCGAGAGCATCCAGCGCCGCGAGTCACGGATAGA
Source organism: Ktedonobacteraceae bacterium (assembly GCA_034436045.1). Classification (GTDB taxonomy): domain Bacteria; phylum Chloroflexota; class Ktedonobacteria; order Ktedonobacterales; family Ktedonobacteraceae; genus H111-94. Next base: position 11,687 of record DAOTVZ010000282.1, read on the forward strand.
GGCAAAGAGTTCATCCAGTTCGGTATGAAAGCCGGGGCGAATCAGGCGGCTCTCCTCATCATCATCGTTATCGCCGGGACGCACCAGCGCGCGCTTAATTAGATCGGCTACCTCCGGGCAGGCATCCAGTTCATCGGCCAGTTCGTGCATCAGAGTGGCATTGCAACCCAGGAGCAGATCGCGCAGTTGTGGAATGATGCCCAGATAGTCACATAAGCCCAGCACCTCGTTGCGTACAGCGTTACCTTGCCGAATACGGCCCGCGATACGCTCGACATCGCCAAAGGCTTGCAGGCACATGGTAAAACGGCTACGTAGCGCCGGACTCTCGTACAGTTCTTCAACCGCATCCAGACGGCTATTCAAGAGGCGCAGGTCGAGCAGGGGCTGCGTCAGGATTTTGCGTAGATGGCGTGCCCCCATTGGTGTGATTGTGCGATCAAGCACACCAAGTAAACTGCTATGCACTGTGCCGTTGCGTGGTCCTTGCAGAAGATCAAGGTTGCGTTGCGTGTGCGCATCCAGAATCATATAGTTGCTTGTACGATATGAACGCAGGCTCGTCAGCAAGGGCAGCAACGCTTCGTTCATCTTCTCCAGATAGGCCACTATCGCGCCCGCTGCCGCGATAGCCTGGGGCGACTCCGCGCAGCCATACGCGACCAGCGATTGCACACCGAACAGACGGCACAAGCGCGTGTGCGCCGCTTCGGGCTGAAAAAAATAAGGGGGACAATGGGTGATCGTCACCGTTTTCGAGGAGAACTGATACTGCGTCGGTGCGTCACCTTCCAGCAGCAGGCATTCGGCAGGAGCTAAGCGTTGCAACTCGGCATCGAGTGCAACAGGCAGTTCAGCAGCGGCAAACCACGTGACCATGAACTCGCCCGTGCTGACATCGACCGCTGCAAGTCCTGTTTGCGTGCGTCCCCTGGCAATCGCTACCAGATAATTATTCTGTTTCGCCGGTAACAGATTGGGTTCAGAGAGCGTACCCGCCGTGAGAATACGTGTCACGGCGCGCTCGACCAGTCCCCGGCCATTCGGCTCACTGACCTGATCGCAAATAGCCACTTTATACCCACGCTGCACCAGTTTCCCGACATAATTCTCCAGCGCGTGAACCGGAATACCGGCCAGAGGCACGCGCTCATCCTTGCCATAGGAACGCTGCGTCAATACAATTTGCAGTTCACGCGACGTAATCTGCGCATCTTCGTCGAAGGTTTCATAAAAATCGCCAATCTGATAGAGCAAGATCGCGTCTGGATACTTGCTCTTCATCTCCAGATATTGTCGGCGCGCGGGCGTGGTCATAACAATACAATCCCCTATATGGACACGATATAAATGTAGTGCGTTAGCCCTTTATCGAATACATGTACTTTACCGTATTCTGTGCAAAATGTCAAAGGGGGAATCGGACAACACAGCCATTTGACAAAGCATAGAATCAGTGTAAAATATACGCTATATTAGCCTATCCACAGACCGTTCTCACAAGGCTGGAACGTTATCCCAATCTCAGTTCTGTCTCACCTACATGGGTGAGAACAGTAAAGGCTGAGAAGCAGGGATTCGCCAGGCCTTCCGGGACTATTTCAGGGTATTTTATTTTAATAGCCAGGCCACATATGATGAAGTAATCTGGCGAAGTGGGTGGTTTCTCTTATTTGGGGTCATTGGCGACCAGGGTGATATATATGCAACAACCGCAACGAGAAACGCTGACAGACAATCTTGCGGATATTATCCAGGTTCTACAACTTGGATACCGCAGTGGAACGCTTACCGTAGAGCGAATGGTAGGCCAAACAAGAGAAGAAGGCTCCATTGTATTCGTGAATGGTCGGGTTGTAGATGCCAGGGTAAATCAGTACGATGGCGTGCGCGCATTCAATTACCTCAAAACCTGGAGAAGCTGCCGTTTTTCTTTTATAGATGCCGGTGACGCTGAACCAGAGGTGTTACAGAGCCGTTCTCAATCCTTCCCCAGAATACCCACGAGGCCACTCCCTCAGCACCCGCAAAATGCTGCCGATTCTCATAACATGGCATGGTCATCCCCTTTCCCCAGACGCTTGCAAGCTGGCGAGGCGGCCCTGGCGAATCCTCCACCATTGCAGCTTGAGCGGGCCTATCGCCGCCTGCTCTTGCTGGTGAACGGGCAAAGAAGCCTGAGCGAGTTGGCGCGTTTGATGGCACGCGACCCTGAAGAAGTCCAGGTCATGCTTGATGCTCTAGAACGGGCAGGCCTGATTCAACAATAGCCACCAACCCAAGAAGGGAGCCTTCCATGCAAGGAAGACAGGAACGCTTACCCGGTTCTCGCAAGCGTATCTCTCTAACAGTACGTATATCCGCCTTGCTCATAGCTGCGGTGATACTACCACTAATGATTACTATTATCAGTAGCGAAGTTATCTTACGTCCAACCCTGACCTCGCAGGCTCTCGCCGAGATGGCGAATGATGCTATTTCACATGAGCAGGCAATTAATTCGCTGTTGATTGCCCGCGAACAGGACCTTGAAGCTGTAGGGGCATATTATGCTATTCAGCAAGTTCTCTCCGGTAACACAATATATACTGATCAAGCGCGAAATGAATTGCAGCTAGGATACAGCCTGTACTCAAACTATACCGATTGGACGCTCCTGGATGCACAGGGGAATTTTCTTCTTTCTTATCCGAAGACCCCAACAACCCCCTCCGAGCGCGCCGGGCATTATATCCCTCCGGCCATTCTCTCGCAGATGCAGAAACCCTATAAAACAGTCATTTCCGACGTCTATTTTAATCGGAGCCTCGGTACGGCATATATTGATATCTATACTTCTCTCGTCAACCCAGGCAACGGAAAGGTGGACGGCATTGCTCGTTCGACCTTGACGCTGAATGAGATATGGACGGCGGTCAATAATGAAACCAACGCTGCAACGGGCAGTTACGCAGTAGTCATCGATGGGAATGGGGTGCGTATCGCCTACACTAACACCGATACGACTTTAACCACTCTGCCAGCCCTGCTTTTTAAAGCTATTAAACCTCTCTCACCACAATTTCAGCATACGATCCAGCAAGAGGGCCTCTATGGCAATGGTGTCGTCAATACAAGTACCTACTTCGATGCCACGTTGGCCCAGAAGATTGACACAAGACAACAAACCTCTTACCAATTCAACCCGGTAGAGCAAACACAAGCGTATGAGGCTTACCAGATTCCGGTTCAAGTGGTCCCCTGGACCTACATCGTTCTGCGGCCTGTCAGTACCATCACCGGCGCGGCCAGCCAGCAGGATATCTACCTGTTGATTATCGCGGTTGTTGTCACCTTGCTGGCCGGTATCGTCGGTCTGCTGGTTGGTCGAAGCACCACCAGACCTCTCCTGCAATCAGTCGCTTCTCTTACGAAGAACAGCGAAACGCTGAAAGTCTTCTCCGCCCGCGAAGAGGCCAGGGCCAAGGAGCAGAAGTGGATTGTTGAGTCGGCTCAGACAGGTCTGCAATCGGTCCAATACTACGCAAAGGCCAGCAGTACAGCCGCACAGAGACTGGAAGAGGTTGTGCAAGATTTGATGCAAAACTGGGAGAGGTTTGACCTTGAGAGACGGCAGCATTATCTGCTCGAAATCTTTAGAGCCGCGGACTATATCATAAAAGCAAATGCGCACGAGGAGCGCAGCAGCCGGGGATTGTCTACCGCAATCCAGGTAACGAGCCAGATCACCGAACAGGTTCTTTCGGGAGCCGCCGCTGCCTCGGATGCTGCTTCTCAGTTGGAAGAAGTTATCGCACAACTGCGCCGTGTGGTAGGAGAATAGCCTTGAAAAATGCAATGAAAATCGTACCTGTATTCCGGCAAGACGCCTGGACACGTGTTTCTCTGATCAGTGCCTTCCTTCTGGCCACGCTACTACTGGCGGCCTGCAATAGCAGCACTACCCCTGGCCCCTATGCTACGCAGGGGGGGAAAGGCTGCACGAAAGTCGGCATTCTACTTCCCGAAACAATCTCCTCGCCACGCTGGGAGACAGAGGATCGTCCTCTGCTGATCCAGGCCATTAAAAATGCTATTCCGGGAGTGCATATCGATTATAATAACGCCCAGAATAACTCCAATCTCCAGGAACAACAGGCCGAAACAGACCTTGCCAACGGAGATTGCATCCTGATCGTTGGCGCTCATGATAGCGTAGCCGCTGCAACCATTGTCCAGAAGGCCAGGGCACAAAATGTTCCAGTGATTGCTTATGACCGCATGATCGAGTCGGACAGCTTGAACTACTATGTCTCTTTTAACAATATCGAGGTTGGCGAACTCCAGGCCGACTACATTGTCAGTCACTACCAGAATTATGCTCAGAACGGCAGCACCTCGGTAAACATGATGATGATTAGCGGCTCACAAACCGATAATAACGCGCTCCTTTTTAGCGAAGGAGCGCATCAGGTACTGGATCCCTATCTGGCCGGTCTGAAAATGACCGATGGTATACGACTGCAAAGCCTACCTGAGATATTTACTCCCAACTGGGATAACAATATCGCTCAGTCCGAAGCGGCGGCAATACTGGATAACAACAGCATTCAGATCGCATATGTTGCCAACGATAGTATGGCCGCTGGAGTGATTGCCGCGCTAACCGCAGTCCATCTGAACGGCAAGGTGCTGGTGACAGGCCAGGACGGAACCGCCCAGGGAATCAACAATATCCTGCTGGGATACCAGAGCATGACGGTCTACAAACCCATCTCTCTGGAGGCCCAGGCAACCGGCAAGCTGGTGAAAGCGATCTACGACGGCAGCTCTACCGCCAGTTTGATTAATGGAAAGACGGCTACCTACGATGGCGGCCTCATCCCTTCTGTCCTCGAAACTCCCGTACTGGTCGATAGCAGCAATATTCTCTCCGAGATCATCAACACCGGTTATCTCACCAGGAGCCAGGTTTGTATGAACGTGCCTCATGGTACAGATGGCGTCTGTTGATCTGCCGGACTCATCTCCCTGATAAGTCCATCTCTGTTAGATGAACACTGCTCTCTGCCAGGTGCCTCTGCTCTTCACAAAATTGCATTCTGAAGAGCAGAGGCGCTACTTGACACTACTCAGCCTGTCTACCCAATACTACAGGCTGAGCCATTGAGCGTAAATGAGGTTGGTGGAGAATTTGTATTGCTCCAGGTAGCCTGGAACCCCGGTTCTACAGCTAATGAGCTACCTGCCGGTATAGTGCTATTTACCGATTGGTTCGTCACTGTGACGACACTACCAGTTTGCGAAAAATTGCCGTTCCATCCCAGGGTGATGGTCTGTCCATTAGCAAAAGCAAATTGCAGAGTCCAACCGTTTATAGCCTCTGTTCCAGTATTGGTAATTGTCAGGCCCGCCTGGAAGCCACCGGGCCAGGTGCTAACCACACTATACTGCACCTGACAGCTTATAGCTGGGGGTGTGGCCGTTGGAGTCATCGTGGGGGTAGGAGTGGCTGTCGGCGTTGTGCCGGGTGTGGGAGTGGGGGTGGCAGAGCCTGGATGCATCGGGTGATTCATGAAAAAGGTGTAGATGGCGTTTGTAGCACTCGGCCCGTTAGGGTCAGTGTATGAGCCGCTGCTGCTACCACCAGACCAGGCATGTCCCATACCGTTGATCTTCCAGTACTCTTCTATCTCGTTCCCGTTGTTATCATTCCATGTCTGCACAGTATAAGAGTGGCCACCAGAGCCGGGAACTTGCCCATTTGTAGTAGTCGTGGGACTACTAAAGCTGGCGTTGTAGCTGCCATTGGAGGCCAGATGATCTGTCTCCATCCACTGTTCGACCACCTGATCGCCATTGATGGGATACACAGTGTAGTCGCTCTCCCCCTGAAAGACAATCGTCGGTACGACGCGAGCCGCACTCCCCATTGCTTGATAGGCTGCCTGACCTTGCGTCGTGGGATCAGGGCCACCTTGCATCTCCGCCGTCGTGGCTGCCGTTTCTGAGGTCGCCGCCTGATACTCCAGTCCCGACGCCGAGGCAATAGCAGCAAAGATATCAGGATAGGTTGCGCCCATGATAACCGCCATAGCCGCTCCTGCCGAAAGACCGGCTACATAGACCCGATTAGTGTCGATAGTCCACTGTGAGGTTGCCTGCTCGACAGTCTGCACAATACCGGCAATAATGGCTGGCTCACCGCTACCTCGTGACTGGTCAGCAGGCTGAAACCAGTTCCAGCATGAAAGAGAATTATAGGTACTGGTTTGCTGCGGGTACACCACAATGAATTGATCCTGGTCTGCCAGCGCATTCATCTGTGTCCCATTGGCAAAATCGGTTGGGGTTTGCGTACATCCATGCAACATGACAATTAGAGGTACGGCTTTTCCAACTTGATAGTTGGCAGGAGTATAGACATAATAGGGACGACTTCCGGCAGGCCCATTATAGGTGTACTGCGTGAAGGTGCCACTACTGCTGGCATGAGCATGCCAACTGGACAGAAATACAACAGAACAGACACACGCCAGTGTTAGTACGAATGCGATAAGATAGCGCAAAAACCTGGACATAACAACCTCCTGATGGAGTACGATATGAGAGGCGCGACGAGCAACTCAATTTGAAAAAACCTCTCATCGAAACAGGGTTGTGAAGTTCTCTATGTGAACATGACACATGAGTCATGAATCATATACCATATAGGCAAGCTGACTGTCAAGGGGGGTATCCTTGACAATCCTGATCAAGTACGCATAATAGGGATGGGTAGCAAGAAGAGATTATAAGGGCGGCTGAACAATGCATGAAAGTTCGTGAAGTTATCAAATATATCCCTTCCCGACTCAGTAGCATAACCCACGCCGAACCTTGATATCACGCCCACAAAGTTGCATATGGTGAGCCAAGTTTTCTACCATACAATAAAACTGCTCACTTGAAAAGTAATGATCCCCATACGTTGACAGAGAGGGCTTTATACTCTATTCTATGGCAACTGAACGTCTCAGGCTGTTCTGACCTGATAGTTGATGAAAGAGAGCAATTCGATGGGCGAGCCACGCAACGCAATGGAGGTCAAACCCGGCTATCGCGGACGAGCCTTTACCTCAGACCTGACCGGACAGGAGTTCTGGCTAGTCGTTGATAAGGGTTTTCAGCCGCTGGGGCTGGTGCTGGGCAACTGCATCTATTCAATGGGAGCGGTACGTAACTGGCTGGCCGGCTTCAAGGGCAATTTTCAGGGTGAACTGAAAGAGTATTCACAACTGATGTATCAGGCACGCGAACTGGCGCTCAGTCGCATGCAGTTCGAGGCCGACCAACTAGGTGCCGATGGGGTCATTGGCGTCGATATCAAAGTTGAATTCATGCATAACAACGAATGGATGGAGGTCGTGCGCCGTTAGAGGCGAATATGGAATACCCGTGAAACACGGGAGAAGTTGGGAGCAAATGACTTCTAGGACGATGCCTTACTTAACGGGGAAACTCGAAGAGGAAAATAGCATGGCATTAAAGCGGAGAAGGCCAGAAGATATGTATGACCTGGCTCTGCAAGTCCTGTACGCATGGTGAGTGAAAAACGAACCAAAGTTCGACCTGGTGGATATCCACACCCACCGCAGCATATCTGAAGCGGTGACGCCGTAAGACATTGCAAGTTGTTCGCAATGGAAATATGCAATCAGTGACTTCGATTGCAAAAACGCTCCCTACGGCGGAGGTTCGGTAATGAACCGAGTGTGTAAGCACCGAACGTGGCACCTAAACGTACTATACGTTCCATACTCGTAACAACGGGATTGTCTACGGGACGCGAGTCCTACGACAACGGAACTCTCATAGTAGTCCGAACCGGAGAAAGCCCGGTACATGGCGAAGGGGAGTAGGTATCAGGAGTTCAGAAGATACGGAGGTATGCGTAATGCAGGAAACCCAAGTATACCTGGAACTCATCCAAGAGCGAGGCAGAAAAGGTCTGCCACTGGAACGAGTCTACAGGCAGATGTTCAACAAAAACCTGTACCTCACGGCCTATGGAAAAATCTACCGCAACGCAGGAGCTATGACGCCTGGGACAACGAAAGAAACGGTGGATGGCATGTCAGAAGAGAAAATCGAAACCATCATCGAAGCCATGCGACATGAACGGTATCGGTTTAAACCAGCCCGAAGGACGTATATCCCGAAGAAAAACGGGAGACAGCGACCTTTAGGTATGCCAACCTGGTCAGATAAATTGGTTCAGGAAGTGCTCCGCTCTATCTTGAGCGCGTACTACGAACCCCAGTTTAGCGACCATTCACACGGCTTTCGTCCAGGGCGAGGTTGCCATACTGCACTCAGGGAAATCTATTACAAGTGGCCGGGAACCAACTGGTTCATTGAGGGCGACATCTCTGCATGTTTCGACAGGTTAGATCACGAACTTATCCTGAAAACCCTTCAGGAGAAAGTTCATGATGGAAGAATCATCCGCCTCGTCCAGCATATGCTCGATGCAGGATATATAGAAAACTGGAAATGGCAACGAACACTGAGCGGAACGCCGCAAGGTGGGATTATCAGCCCGATTTTGTCAAACATCCTGCTCGATAAACTGGACAAATACGTAGAAACGGTCCTCATCCCAAAGTACACGAGAGGTGAAAAGAAACGGCCTAACCCAGAATACATCCAACTCCAACGGCAATACCATGCTCAGTGGAAACACGGAGACAAGGAAGAAGCCAGAAGGCTACGGAAACAATTCCAGGAACTGCCGTCAATTGACACCCAAGACCCGAATTATCGACGATTGCGTTACGTCCGATACGCTGACGACTTTCTACTGGGGTTTATTGGTCCGAAGTCTGAAGCGGAAGAAATCAAAAAGGAAATTGGAAAGTTCCTGCAAGATGAACTCAAGCTCGAACTCTCTGAAGCCAAGACGCTCATCACCAATGCAAGGAGTGAAAAAGCGAGATTTCTGGGATATGAAATTAGCACCAGTCAAGCAGATACCAAACGGCATAAGGATAACCGCACAACGGGGACCATTAGCCGCAGAAGCATCAATGGAAGGGCTAAACTCACTATCCCAAAGGACGTAAGGGACGCATATAGCCAAAAATATATGCGAAACGGAAAGGCAATCCATCGCTCAGAGCTGGAAAACGAGAGCGTCTTCGACATCATCACCAAATACCAGCTTGAATTTCGGGGTATTGCCAACTATTACAAGCTGGCGAGTAACATGCACACGCTCAAGTATCTGAAGTGGGTGATGGAAATATCACTCGCCAAGACGCTGGCAATGAAACTGAAATGTTCAGTAAATCAAGTGTATGAGAAATACCAGCAAGAGATAGTAGCAGGCGGAAAAACCTACAAAGGGCTACGCGTCGTCGTACCTAGAGAAGGGAGAGACCCCCTTGTGGTAACATGGGGAGGAATTCCGCTCATTTGGGATATGAAAGCTACCCTAGAGGACCAACCAAAGCGACTGTACGGCAATAACCGTTCGGAACTCGAAAAGCGCCTGCTGGCGCGGGAATGTGAGCATTGCGGTGCCACAGACCACATCGAGGTCCACCATATCCGCGCTCTCAAAGACCTGCAAAAATACACAGGTCGAGAGAAACCAGAGTGGGTTAAGGCAATGGCCGCACGTAAACGCAAAACACTCGTTCTATGTCGGACCTGCCATCAAGATGTCACCTACGGGAGACCAATGAGGCGAGCCAAAGCTCAAGGAGGTCAAGAATGACACTGATGCTAGAGAGCCGGATGCCGGGAAACTGGCACGTCCGGTTCGGAGGAGGGGAGTCGGAAAAGTGCCGGCAACGGCAACTCGTCGGCTTCCTATCCTACACGGCTATTGGAACGGCCATCCGCTATATCGGCAATGGGCCACATCTTCCCCCCACGGGCCAGGGCCGGGTAGTGATTCCCGTCCAGTGAATAACTCATAAAGCGGCATGGCACTTTTCAGGGTGTCATGCTGTATCCTCATATACGCCACTATCTGCTACAATGGAGAAAAACACCAGGATAACACTGAGATGAGGTGCATGACCATGCAATTTGATCTCGCGCGGGCACGGCAGGATACCCCTGGTTGTACACACGTGCTACATTTCAATAATGCCGGGGCATCATTAATGCCACAGCCGGTGCTGGATGCCATTATCGCCCACTTGCAATTGGAGGCGCAGATAGGGGGCTACGAGGCAGCCGAGAGCGCGCATGAACAGGTCGAACACGTCTACGACGCGGTAGCAGCCCTGCTCAATTGCGCACGCGACGAGGTTGCCATCGTGGAGAACGCCACCCGCGCCTGGGACATGGCCTTCTACTCCATCCCTTTCAAAGCTGGTGACCGCATTTTAACGGCCATGTCCGAATATGCCAGCAACTATATCGCCTACCTGCAGGTTGCACAGAAAACCGGAGCCATTGTCGAGCCAGTTCCCAACGACCAATATGGGCAGGTTTCACTCGACGCGCTGAAGCAACGCATCGACGAGCGGGTGAAACTAATCGCTATCACCCACGTGCCGACCAACGGCGGGCTGGTACAGCCAATTCAGGCTATAGGAAAGATCGCGCGGGCGACCGGTATTCCCTTCCTGGTCGATGCTTGCCAGTCGGTGGGCCAGTTGCCGCTCGACGTGCAGCAGATTGGGTGTGATATGCTCTCCGCCACCGGACGAAAATATCTGCGCGGGCCACGTGGCACCGGCTTCCTCTTCGTTCGGCGCGCCATGCTAGAGCAATTGGAACCACCATTCCTCGATCTGCATGCGGCAGAATGGGTGGCCCCCGACCGCTACGCCATTCGTTCTGACGCACGCCGTTTTGAGAACTGGGAAGCCAATTACGCGGCGAAAATCGGCCTGGGCGTTGCCATCGACTATGCCATGCAATGGGGAATGGATACCATCTGGCGGCGTATCAAAACACTGGCCTACCAACTGCGCACACAGCTCAGTCCATTGCCGGGCGTCATCGTGCATGATCGCGGCAGCATCCAGTGCGGAATCGTCACGTTTACTATTGAAGGTGTTGAAGCGGAAGAGATTCAGCGCCAGCTTGCCGTATATAAGATAAACGTCTCTGTCACGACACGCAGTTCAACCCTGCTCGATATGGATGCACGCAAACTCACTAGCATGGTACGCGCCTCTGTACATTACTATAATACTGAGGATGAGATTGAGCAGTTTTGCGCCAGAGTCGCAGAGCTTGCAGGTTAATATTTGGAGAAGATCACTATGAAACACAGGTTTCTATCTACAGTATCACTGTCTGCCCTGGCTCTTTGCCTTGTGCTACTGGTGGCCTGTGGCAGTAATGCAGCACCATCCACCAGCGCCGCTCCGGTAGCAACAGTAACGCAACCGACGGTACCGGCGGGCGATACACTAGTGCAGATTACGCTGCAAAACATCAAGATTCACTCATCGATGACCACCTTCAAGGTTGGTGTGCATTATTTTTTTGTCATCATCAACAAGGATAACGTGGAACACGAGTTTATGATCTCACCGGCAGGCATGGGCGGACATATCATGTCCAGCAGTATGATGGGCGTCACCTTCGCGCTGGTCGAACACATCAAGCCGCACACTATCAGAACTCTGGCCTACACATTCCAATATCCAGAACCGGCAGGGAGCATCGAATTTGCTTGCCACTATGGCAATCATTACGCGATGGGTATGCTACTACCCGTCATTGTTGTAAAGTAGGCATTGTATGCACGCTATCGTCTCTCTGCTTGACAACACCTATTATGAGCGCGTTGAGCAACTGTGGGCGGAACTCAAACGCAAATTTGGGGTACAGGGCGTCTATGCCACGCCCTATCCCCACTTCTCATACCACATTGCATCCCATTATGATCTTGATAAGCTCCTACAAAGCTCCGTCACCTGTAACAAAAAACGGGGGAAAATTGAATAGATAAGCGAGAGAGGAAAATTGACATATCTCATTATCAAAGGGGGTAAAGGCACAGGCTAGCTAGCTCGGTACGCCTTTTTTCCCCTTTTCCCTGTCACCATCTCCCTACGTGGTATACTTACATCAGAATCTGAAAATCATCGATCTAGCTTGCTTATGTAGAGGAGCCTGTCTATGCGCTTAGAGGGAAAAACTATTGCTTATCTGGTAGCATCAGAAGTGGAAGACCTGGAATTCTGGGTACCTGTGATGCGGCTCCGCGAAGAGGGTGCACGCGTCATCGTTATTGGCCTGACGGCAGAAACCGTGCGCGGCAAACATGGCTTAGAGATGACACCCGACATCAGTATCGATGAGGCTCCGGCAGCAGATACGCTGGATGGCATTGTGATTCCTGGCGGCTGGGCACCCGACAAATTGCGCCGCAATACCAAAGTACTGCAACTGGTACGCGATATACATGCACACGGCAAAATCGTTGCTACTATCTGTCATGGCGGTTGGGTACCCATCTCGGCTGGCATCGTGCGCGGGCACAAAGCAACCGGCTCAAAGGGCATCAAGGATGATCTAACCAATGCGGGCGCACTATGGGTAGACGAGCCAGCTTTTCGCGAAGGCAATATGGTCTGGGGACGTGTCGTCGAAGATATTCCCGCCTTCTGCCGCGAACTTGTAGCAGCTCTTGCAGAACACTCGCAATCATAACATTCACGAAAAAGTATACTAAAAGTTTATAGGGAAGTTGAGGGGATCCATATGAGCAATTTTCTTGAAGCCCTTGCCCGGCGCGTCTTAATCTATGATGGCGCAATGGGAACGAATATCCAACGCTACCAGTTGACCGCCGAGGACTATGGAGGGCAGACAACTGAAGGCTGTAACGAATATCTTGTCCTGACCAAACCCCGCGTCATTGAAGAGATCCACACTGGCTTCCTCGAGGTCGGTTGCGATGTGCTGGAAACCGACTCTTTTACCGCCAGCCGCCTCAAACTCGATGAATACGGCCTCGGCGCGCGCACCCATGAGATCAATCTGAACGCCGCGCGTCTCGCACGCCGCCTGGCTGATCGCTACAGCACGCCGGAGCAGCCCCGCTTCGTTGCCGGGTCGATAGGGCCAACTGGCATGTTGCCCTCTTCCGATGATCCGACGCTCAGCAAGATCACCTATCAGCAATTGGCAGAAATATTTCACGAGCAGGCCGCCGCATTGCTGGAAGGTGGTGTTGACGTCATACTAATTGAAACCAGCCAGGATATGCTGGAGGTCAAGGCAGCAATCACCGGTGCGCGCCGCGCCATGCAGCAGGTGGGGCGCATTGTACCGATTCAGGCTCAGGTTTCACTTGACACCAGCGGGCGCATGCTGCTCGGCACAGACATCGCCGCCGTTATGACCACGCTGGTCGCTTTGCGCGTTGATGTCGTCGGCCTTAACTGTTCCACCGGCCCGGAATATATGCGCGAGCCAGTACGCTTCCTGGCGGAAAACTGCCCACTGCCCATCTCAACTATTCCCAATGCTGGTATCCCGCTCAATGTCAACGGGCAGGCAGTCTATCCGATGGAGCCAGAGCCGATGGCGGCAGCGCTACGCGAATTTATCACCGAGTTCGGTGTCAACATCATTGGCGGCTGCTGCGGCAGTTCACATGAACATCTGCGCGCCATCGTTAAAGCCTGCCGCGAGGCCCCACGACGCGCTCGTCCTATCGCCGATAACAATATTCTCAATAAAGATTTCAGGAGCTTCACACCCTCCTTCGTCTCCAGTGGCATTCGCGCCGTCGCCATGCAGCAAGACCCGCCCCCCTTGCTGGTCGGCGAGCGTGTCAACGCTCAGGGCAGTCGCAAGGCCAAACAAGCCTTACTGAAGGATGATTACGACACTATTCTCGCCATTGGCCGTGAGCAGGTCGAGGGCGGCGCGCATGTGCTGGATGTGCAGGTGGCATTGACCGAACGCACCGATGAGCCAGAACAGATGGCGAGGACTGTCAAAAAGCTCTCAATGGGGATCGAGGCTCCCCTGGTGATTGACTCGACTGAGGCCAGCGTCATCAAGTCAGCCCTGGAAATCTATCCTGGGCGCGCTATCATTAACTCAATCAATATGGAGACAGGCCGCCAGCGCATCGAAAACGTGCTGCCACTGGCACTCGAACACGGAGCAGCAGTAGTTGCGCTGACCATCGATGAGATCGGTATGGCCAAGACGACCGAGCGTAAGGTGCAGATCGCGCACGTCATCTACGATATTTGCGTCAATGAATATGGATTGCCCCCCAACGCGCTGATCTTTGACCCGCTCACTTTTCCCGTCACTACTGGCCAGGAAGAGCTACAAACAGCCGCTATTGAGACGCTCAACGCTCTGACGCAGATCAAAGCAGAGATGCCCGGTGTCATGACCCTTCTCGGTGTCAGCAACGTCTCATTCGGACTGAAACCGCACGCGCGCGCCATCCTCAATAGCGTCTTCCTCTATCATGCTGTGAAAGCGGGCCTGGATATGGCTATTGTCAACCCGACGCATATCACGCCCTATGCCGAGATCGACAGCGAGCAGCGCCAGCTTGCCGAGGACTTGATCTTCAATCGCTCCGACGCCCTGTCGCACTATATCGCCTACTTTGAAGAACATGGCTCACAGCAGAGCGCGGGCAAAGAGAAGATCGATCCCACCGAGGGTATGAATACCGCCGAACGCATTCACTGGCAGATTCTCCATCGCCACAAAGAAGGCATTGAGCCATTGATCGATACCCTCATTGCAGAGCGTGCTGAAACCATGCAGGTCAAACAGAGTGAGGCCGCCGTCAATATTCTCAATACCGTCCTCTTGCCCGCCATGAAGGATGTAGGCGACCGCTTCGGAGCCGGAGAACTGATCCTGCCGTTTGTGCTGCAATCGGCGGAGGTGATGAAACGGGCAGTCGCCCACCTGGAACAGTACCTGGAGAAAAAAGAGGGCTATACAAAGGGGAAAGTGGTGCTGGCAACGGTCTTCGGCGACGTTCACGACATCGGTAAGAATCTGGTCAACACTATCCTGAGCAACAACGGCTATACCGTCTATGACCTGGGCAAACAGGTTCCGCTCAATACCATCCTCGATAAAGCCATCGAGGTCAAAGCCGATGCCATCGGTCTTTCTGCCTTGCTGGTCAGCACCTCAAAACAGATGCCGCTCTGCGTACAAGAACTCCATAAGCGCGGCCTGAATTTCCCCGTCATCGTCGGTGGGGCCGCCATCAACCGTTCCTACGGGCGACGCATCCTGTTCGTAGATGGCCCAGAGTCAGAGACACCGACCGCTTATGAGCCGGGCGTCTTCTATGCGCGTGATGCCTTCGAGGGTCTGGAGATTGTTGATAAACTCACGGCCTCGCCAGAAGAGCGCGCTGTCTACGTCAAACGCATCAAGGAAGAGGCGCTACGCGAACGCCAGAAGAAGACTACACTCCCTATACAACATGCAGTGAGTGAACCGGAAGATGAGACACCTTCGGCCAGCATCCAACCAGCACCGACTATTCCTACACCACCATTCTGGGGGCCGCGTGTTATGGAACGTATCGGATTAGAAGATGTGGCGGCCTGCATGGACTTCAAAACACTCTATCGTCTGCATTGGGGCGGTAAGTCACACGGCGAGGAGTTCGCTCGCCTGGTAAAAGAGGAATTTGAGCCACGTCTGGAACGAATGTTGCGAGAGGCACGCCAGCAACGTTACCTGCAACCGAAGGCCATCTACGGCTACTTCCCTTGCCAGTCTAGCGGCAACTCACTGATTGTCTATGATTATCAGCAATACCAGCGCAACGGTACATTACGCGAAGTGACGCGCTTCCACTGTCCGCGCCAGCGCGACCATGAGCGGCTCTGCCTGACCGACTACTTTGCCTCAGTCAACAGTGACAGGGTGGATGTGGTGGCGTTGCAGATCGTTACGATGGGTACCGCCGCCAGCGATATGGTGGCCCGCCTGCAACAGATCGGCAACTATTCGGAGGCATACTTCATTCACGGCCTTTCCGTCGAGATGGCTGAAGGGCTGGCCGAGTATATCAACCGCCATATCCGGCGCGAACTGGGTCTGGACGAGACACGCGGACGACGCTATAGCTGGGGCTATCCTGCCATTCCCGATCTGGAGGATCATGCGCGCCTCTTCCAGTTGCTACCTGCACCGGAGACGATTGGTGTTGAACTGACGGAAGCTTATCAACTCGTACCAGAACAATCGACGGCAGCGATAGTAGTACATCATCCTCAAGCCGTCTACTTTGCAGTACGAGCAGTCATGGCTGAGGCAACCCGCACTTAGCCGACACTGGACTGGATATCTAGCTCTTCCGCAAGCACACAAAAGAAAAGTGAGAGAGTGCGCCCACGGTGGAGTCTGCCTTGGGCGCTAGTTGTTGCCTTTTGCCTCACCTGCCACCCTGTCCAGAGGGAGGCTCTACAACAATGGGAGGAATGGTAGAGCCTGAGCCGGGACTGGATTCAGAGTCGGAGCCAGAGCCGGAATTAGAGGACCCGGAGTCGGAACCGGAGTCAGAACTAGAAGACCCGGAGTCAGGTTTAGCAGGCTGAGCTAGTGGGTCTGATAGATAAGAGTGACGAAACACGTTACCTTTGATGTGGCAGGTTTGCAAGATCATAGCCACGTTCATGCCCTCGCTCTCTAATCCATTACAGCATGGATTATGCTACTTCATTGATAGCAGCAATTGGTAAAATCTGTCTATAGATTATTGTACAATTACCCTATCACTGATTTAGACGGCCTGACATAACAAATCTCTAACATCTTCATTAAAGAAATTTTACACTAAAAAATGTTATGCTTCTATTGAAAATTGTCTATATCCACACATTTGTTTCACAAACAATGTGATGATACTGTAAAAGGTTATGTGAAGGAACGAGCAGCCTGCAATAACAATGGGTATTTTACCCGTTTTTGATAGTGCGTAGATGTCTTGCCGACATCCTGCCTACTGGTTTTTGCTTGCAGGATATGCTATACTGGGACAAAATTCTGAGAGCAGAAAGATCAGGCAAGGTTGGAGAAAATAGTGAAGTATCCGATGCACAACTGCACCTGTCTCTACGTCCACGAAGGCCATTCATCTCGCTCAGCGCTTCGTGGACGTAGGAACGTGTGAATATGTGCTTCACATTGCTCTAGCAAACCTTTTTTTCCCTCACACGCTTCCACTGTCTGAGCGGCTACCTCACATTTAGCCACCCAATAACGGCTAACAATGATCCAGACAAACATCTTGTGAAGAGAAGGATAGATAGCTTATGGTGACAAATACTCACGAGCCGATTTACCTGTACAATACATTAACACGCAATAAAGAATTGTTTGTGCCGTTGAACCCGCCAAGAGTCAATATCTACTCCTGCGGCCCAACGGTCTACAAAGATATTCACATCGGCAATTTCCGCACCTTCGTCATGACCGACTGGCTGCGCCGCATGTTGGAGTATAACGGATATGATGTGTTCCTGGTGCGCAATATCACCGACGTGGGCCATCTGCAAAATGATATCGAAGAGAGTGGCGAAGACAAACTGGAACACGAGGCCCGCACTACCGGTCGTTCCGCTCGCGCAATAGCTGAATATTATACACAGCAGTATATGCGCGACTCCGAGGAATTGAACATCCTACCGCCGCACCTCAGTCCAAAGGCCACCGATCACATTCCAGAGATGATTGCCATGACGCAGAGGCTCATCGAACGCGGGCTGGCCTACGTCCATGATGGGAACGTTTACTACGATGTCAGTCGCTTCCCTAAATATGGCATTCTCTCCGGCAACACTGTTGAAAATTTGCGCGCGGGCGGGCACGGGCGGCAACAGATGGAAACCGCACCCGATAAGGACGCTCCCGAAGACTTCGCACTCTGGAAACATGGTGGGCCAGAACGGCAGATGAACTGGCCCAGCCCCTGGGGTATTGGCTTCCCCGGCTGGCATATCGAATGCTCTGCCATGTCCATGAAATATCTGGGCGAGCAGTTCGACATCCATACCGGCGGCATCGATCTCGCCTTTCCACATCACGAAGACGAGATCGCCCAGAGCGAAGGTGTGACCGGCAAACCCCCGGTGCGCTACTGGGTACATGGCGAATTCCTCGTCATTGGTCATCGTAAGATGAAAGTCGGCAACGAAGACACGACCGACGGGGAAGACGAGGATCAGAACATCAAAATGTCGCGCTCTAAGGGTAACGTCATCCTGGTCAGCACGCTCAAAGAGTGGGGTATTGACCCGATGGCCTATCGCTACCTGCTGCTCACCGCACATTATCGCTCCAAACTCAACTTTACTGATGAGTCCATCACCGCCGCGCAGAATGGTCTGAGGAATCTGCGCGAAGACCTCGCAGAGATGCCGCGTATTGACCCGACCACTCCGCACGAGTGGTCACCGGCAGCAGAGCGCATGCGAGAGGAGTTTATCCGCGCCATTAACGACGACCTGGAGCTACCGACCGCTCTTAGCATCACACGCGAAGCGGCACGCAGCAGCAAAATCGCCCCGGAAGAGCGACGCCGACTCGTGCTTGACTTTGATCGCGTACTTGGGCTACGATTAGAAGCAGTTGAGGCAAAAGCACCGCGCGTCATCAGCGACGAGGTGCGCGCCCTGGTACGACAACGCGACGAAGCCCGCGCCGCTCGTGACTGGAAGCGCTCAGACCAGCTACGCGAACAACTTAAGGCAATGGGCTTTGAGGTGCGCGATACACCAAGGGGCACAGAGCTAGTATAAATGTATGGAGGGTACGCCATGACATCGTGGTGGCAAAAGACATTGCTCGCGCTGGCGGGCGTAGCAGGTATAGTCGGCATCGGCGGCGGGACTTACTACGCGCTCACACACCGCCCACTGCCACGCCGACGGGGTAAGGTGCGCCTGACGGGGCTACACGAAACGGTCGAGGTCATCACAGATCGCTATGGCGTGCCGCATATTTACGCGCAGAATGAAGATGACCTCTATTTTGCGCAAGGCTATATCCATGCACAAGAACGACTATGGCAGATGGATTTCAACCGGCGCATTGGCTCAGGCCGCATCGCGGAGATTATCGGCCCTGTTGCCATCGATGTTGACCGCTTTAGCCGTCGTCTAGGCATGCACCGCGCTGCCGCTGCCGAAGTTGAGCGCCTCTCAGCGCATAGTCGGCGCGTGCTTGAGTCTTACAGCCGTGGCATCAATACTTTTATTGAACGCAACAGTACACGCCTGCCGCTCGAATTCACGCTCCTGCGCTATCGACCTGCGCCCTGGACGCCTGCCGACTCTATCTTATGGGCCAAGATGATGGGCTGGAACCTGGGTGGCAATTGGGAGACAGAGGTAATACGCGCCCATCTCATCGCGAAGCTTGGCGTCGAACGCGCTATGCAGTTGGAAGCCGGGTATGACCCACAACACCCATTGATTATTCCCCCTGGCGTGGAGTATCAAGGTGTTAACGTCGGCATGCTACAGCAATATGAACAACTGAAACTGCTGAGCGGCTTTGGTCTCCTGGGTGGTAGCAACAACTGGGTCGTTGATGGCACGAAAAGCGTTACCGGCGCGCCTATCCTCTGCAACGACCCACACTTAGGGCAGGCCGCGCCCTCTATCTGGTTCGAGTGTCACCTGGTAGCAGGCGACCTGGATGTTATCGGTGCCAGTTTTCCCGGCACACCTGGCATCATTATCGGGCACAATCAGCACATCGCGTGGGGCGTTACGAACGCCATTTCTGATGTACAGGACCTCTATATTGAGAAGTTTCATCCACAGCACCCACATCTGTACGAATACAAAGGCCAATGGGAGGAGGCCAGGATTATTCGTGAGGAGATCAGCGTCAAGGGAGCCAAAAGTCCGGTTGTTGAAGAGGTACGGGTCACACGGCACGGCCCCATTCTCACCCATATGCCCGCGCTCAATCACAACACCGATGATAGTACGACAACCCCTACCGAGTTACCGCTCGCGCTGCGCTGGGTAGGGCTGGAACAGTGCCGCATCATCTCATCAATTATCAAATTGAATCGCGCCACCAACTGGCAGGACTTTCTCGAGGCCATGCGTGATTGGGATGTTCCCCCGCAGAACGTCGTCTATGCCGACCGCGAGGGCAATATCGGCTACATTATGGCCGGAGCCATCCCTGTGCGCGCGCAAGGACAGTCGCTTGTCCCCTCACCCGGCTGGACCGGCGAATACGAGTGGACGGGGCTGATCCCCTTTGAGGAGTTGCCACAGATTCTCAATCCACCACAGCATTTTATCGTCACCGCAAATAACCGCGTTGTTGATGATAGCTACCCTTACTACATCACCAACGAATGGCTCAATGGCTATCGGGCACAGCGCATTCGTGACCTGCTGACTAGTAAAGAGCA
This sequence comes from Ktedonobacteraceae bacterium, assembly GCA_034436045.1. Taxonomy (GTDB): domain Bacteria; phylum Chloroflexota; class Ktedonobacteria; order Ktedonobacterales; family Ktedonobacteraceae; genus H111-94. Next base: position 32,067 of record DAOTVZ010000282.1, read on the forward strand.
GCTTTCGCTGGACGATATGGCAAGCATACAGGCCGATCAGTACGCAATTCCGGCGCAGGAAATTGTACCTTATATTCTGAGCATTTCGGCCAACACACAGCGCGAGCGCGACGCGCAACATCTCCTGAAGACATGGGATTATGTCCTATCACCAGAAAGTAGCGCCGCCGCAATCTACTCCACCTTCCTACGCAAGCTAGAATATATCACCTTTAGCGCACTGATCGATGATGAAGCTCTGCTCAATCGCTATTTTGGCATCGGCGCTACCATCCTGGCACCCCAAAATGGCTATTCCAGCCGCACCCGACCGCTGCTTATTCGCCTGCTCAAGAAGCACGATGATCGCTGGTTCAGCAATAGCGCTATCCCCAACGGCCCCACCACCTGGGATGAGGCACTGGGGGCTGCGCTAAGAGCCACCCTGGATGAACTTCAGGAAATGCTGGGCGCGGATATGACACGCTGGTGCTATGGCACAATCCATACCATGACCTACGGCCATCCACTCGGCACCGTCCGGCCACTCAACCGTATCTTCAATCGCGGACCGTTTCCTGTCGGGGGCGATATCGACACAGTGAACATGGGGGCCTCGCTCGCCAATAACCCCGCCGTCGTCGTCACCGTGCCCTCGTTCCGCCAGATTGTCGATATGGCCGATCTGACACGCTCGCTTGCCGTTCACGCACCCGGTCAATCGGGCCATCCAGCCGACAAGCATTACGACGATCTCATCCCGCTCTGGCGCACCGTCAAGTACCACCCAATGCTCTTTGAGCGAAGCTCCATTGAGAAACAGGCCGAAGCTATCCTGACACTGCGCCCCGGCACGGCAAATTGACTGAGAAATTTTACATATCCCTGAGAATTTTTTGATATTTAGATAGTATACTTCTATTACGTAAGCGGTAAGGTGTGTCACAGGCTTTACCGTCTTGCACAGGTGGATGGTGTGTGCGAACAGGCCTAATTCGTACACACTCCACACCTTCTTTTTTTCTCCACGCATTAGATTAATGACATCTTAACGTATCCATGCTATATATTTCAGGGAAGTATTGATCACCTTTTAGCTTAGCAAGCACACCATATGGCTTTGGAGAAAACATGATACCTTCTAAAAGTTTGCATACAGCCTGGATTCCTCGCTGGGTTCTATTACCGATGCGTCTCTTTTTGGGAGTTACCTTTGTGTATGCCGGTGTCCAAAAACTAACGGACCCACAGTTTTTTAATCCCCATGCTTCCGGGTACATCGGTCGGCAGATCACGGGTTTCGCGTTAAGTTCACCATTGCACGGCTTTTTGCAACTTATCGCACCTCACGCCATTCTCTTCGGCTACCTGACGGCCTACGGCGAAATTGCGATTGGCCTGGGAACATTGCTGGGCTTGCTCTTCCGGCCCGCAGCCCTCTTTGGCATGCTGCTCAATCTTCTCTTCTTCCTCTCGGCTACGTGGCACGTCTATCCCTACTTCTACGGCTCCGACATCGTTTTTATCTTCTGCTGGCTCACCATGCTGCTGAATGGCCCGCTCAACACCGGCCTGCCCACCGTTGACGAATGGCTCACCGTCGGTATTCTGCAAGAACTGCCGGTCGAACGCCAGCAACAGGCTCGCTCCATTTTTGCTCTTGTCCTGGGCACCACCGACACCACACCGCATTCCGAACCAGAGCCTGCGCCACCGCCCAAAACACACAAGCAGGCACAACAACAACGCCGTCGCTATAGCGTCATTCAGCAGGCCCGCAACGAGCGCCGCAAGTTTATCCAGGGTATGTGGACTGGTGGCGTAGCCACTTTTGGCCTGATCGCCGTTGGCTATCTTTTCAACCGCCTGTTTATTAACCCCGAAAACTCTTCTACCTATCTCTCTAATCCTGGCTCCGACACAGGTGCTGCCAATACGACCACTACCGGTACTACCGCCAGCAGTACAGCCACTTCCACGTCAGGAGGTTCAACTATCGCCCAGATCAGTGCGGTGCCTGTCAATAGCTCCGTCAACTTTACCATTCCCTCCAATAACGATCCGGGCATCCTGATCCACCTGCCCAGCGGGCAGTTCGTGGCCTATGACGCGCTCTGCACCCATGCCGGTTGCCAGGTAGACTATGACCCCTCAAGTCACCTGTTGCTCTGTCCCTGTCACGGCGCGGCCTTCGATCCCGCCCACAATGCGGCGGTGATCAATCCTCCCGCTCCTACACCGCTCCCTCCGGTCGCCATTCACGTCGATAGCGCGAGCGGCACAATTACGCTGGCATAACACACATCAATGTTTGTGAAATGATCCCGTAGGGGCGTGATTCATCACGCCCTGCCCCCCCGTCGATGCTCTCTCTGCCACGATCATAAATCTTTTCACCCGAAACCGGCAACGCCATCATCCCGTAGGGGCGTGATTCATCACGCCCTGCCCCCCGTCGATGCTCTCTCTGCCACGATCATAAATCTTTTCACCCGAAACCGGCAACGCCATCATCCCGTAGGGGCGTGATTCATCACGCCCTGCCCCCCGTCGATGCTCTCTCTGGGCGTGATGGATCACGCCCCTACGAGAACACCGATTTCGTTGGCCAATATCCTTCGTCATATCCACGAGCAGATTGATCAGCCTATGGCTTCTACAGCTATAAGAAATCTTTAAGCATGGCCGAGGTCACCAGGGGGGTCGGTTCGCAAGGACGCGGCCTGTGTCGCGCGCCGTTCGGCTGCTGGGAAGGGGCGGGATGTGGTGGCCTTTACGGCAGCGGCGGGCATCAATGGTGACGAGGGCGCTCTGGGCGTCATCGGCGGTGTCGGTGGTGCCGATGATATTGTTTGCTTCACCGAGGCAGATGACTCGCTGGGAAACACGGTGGCATGCAACGGCTGTCGTTTCTTGAGCCTGAGAGCGGTTAAGAGATGCTGTATCTCAACCATGTCATTGCAGGATTCAGGAATAACCAGCGGCGCGCCGTTGCATGCTTGCTCGAAGGCCAGACAAAGGTCGTTTAATGCCCTGGTTAGACGTTTAGCATACGCATTGATCTCACCGAGACGAGCCAGACGTTCTGCCATGATGTTCAGGCTACCAGCCAGAGGTAATAGTACGCCACTGGTGAGCGTAGCCCGCGTCTGAAGCTTCCCATTCGCCAGACTGGCCTGTACATCTTTGAGATGAGCAATACCACGCTCAAGCTCGGCATAATGCTCCGCGATCTCGCGTGCCTGCTCTTCTATACGGCGATTCGCCAGTTCCAGGTCTTCCAGCGCCTCCGCTTGCGCCTGTGACAGCACAACATTGTCGTGAATGGTCAGGACCTGGCGAAGAACGACCAGGCCAACTACACCCAGCGTCGAGAAGAGCAACACCGGACGAATAGCGGCCTCTTCGCTCCCTGGCAAGAGGACATCGACGGTCAGTGTGAGCATGAGCAAGCCAAGTAGCACATAAGGCACAAAGGAGAGGGGATTCATAAAGACACCCATTACCTGCTGAGATGCCTTATCCTCGTGCTTCTGTTCTTGAGAAGCGGGGAGAAAGCGCCGCATACAGGCCGCTACGCCCACCAGCATCAGCCCCAGCGGCCAGCCTAGATCGATCCAGGTCGCCTCGACATAGGTGCCCGCATTCTGCTGAACGTTAAAGACAAAATCCGAGAAGACGAAGCAACACAGTCCCAGACCAACCAGTAGCAGACTTACACGACGCGCCTGCGCTTTGTATACCCCCCCCTGCCCGCGTAGTAACAGGAAAACTACGCAACTGAGCAGGGCCATGTCGGCAGTGGGATAGTAGATACCCAGGAACTTCGCCAGATTGGCTTCACCAGGGGCCTGGGCCAGCGAACCAAGCAGGAGATACCAGGCAATTGCAAAGATTGACCCCATAGAGATCAGGCTATCCAGCAGCAGCAGCAAACGTCGGCTGCGCACATCGGGTGAGGGTAGCAGGAGTAGACCTACAAAGGCCAGCGGCGGAAACAGTGAATAGCCGAGGTCTGCTATCGATGGAAAAGGTGACTGGCCCATGGCGATAAAGTAACGCCAGCACATCTCGCCCATCGCCCACATCATGATGCCCAGACCCACTAGAATCCACGACAGTTGCTCCAGACCAAGCCAGGGTTCCATGCTTTCCTGCCGACCACGAGGCCAGAGGACGCTTAGCAACGTCATGCTGCTGCCGATGAGGGCACCGGTCAACGGCGAAAACTGGCCGACCACGTGGGCAAAGGAACCACCAAGATGAAAAACGACAATCACGATCATGCAGACGCCAATCCATCCCACAGCCCTGACTACCATACGTGCCTGTGCATTCATGTTTTACCTCCTGCACTTCTTCATGGCACTCTTTTTAGAAGCGCCATGTACCTTTCATTTGTCTCTACATGCGAGATAGGCGCTATCTCCTGCCGCTTCGATGGCCGCCGCGATTGCGCTGAACCGGAAGCCAGGAAACTCCAACGTCCCAGCAGCTTGCCGAGCCACTCGTCTACACCGCAGATGCTCCCGGCATTGCCGAGAAAGAGTCCGACAAAGATCAGTACATAGATCATCAAAACTCCAATATCTGCGGAACCGGGGCCATAGGGACTACCAAATCCTTGCGTCGTCCAGCAGATCAGTATTGATACTGCCACACCGGCAAAACAGGTCAGATTGAAACAAGCACCCAGCAGCAGGCACAGCGCAATACAACTTTCCCCTGCAACTACCGTATAAGCAAAGAGCGGGGGATTCAGTTTGACAATGTGCAGCCAGAAGGTGAGCCAGGAGACGAGCGCTGCCGACCGACTAGCACGTGCCTGCACTAAATAGCCGATAAAGTTCTGGACGAAGGCCGGTTGCGCTTTGAACCAGGCGTCTATTGCCCACACCAGACCAAAGGCAATCCGTAAGGCGACCGTGACTCTGAGACGCCATCTACCGAACGACGATGAATTGCTCTCCTGTACCGTTTCCCCCACATCAGAAGAGGTAAAGAGTTTATAGCTCACGAATATTTGCACCTCCTTAATACACCAGTACACCCGCTCATCAATCAGGTCAACCAGCACAACTTCTGTTCAGAATATATGCTATAAGGTCTTTACACAGGCTCCCCATATCCTTCCCTGAACATTCTTACGAGATGGGAACAGATGATGAGACCTTAACAACATAGGCTGGAAAATAATTCGGCGCAGGAACACTAGAGAGAGCCTCCAGGTACGTATGGTATGATGAGAAGAGAGAGTAAGGCAGCGTTAATCTGGAACCGGTACATCAGACAAGATGGTATAAGCATCAGCACTATCTTGTACCACGTCTTACGCAGGAGATGTAGAAGATATTATACTAATTATCATCATTCCTTGTCGTTGTTAATATAGACAGGTAGTAGAAAATATGCTATAGTGTTACGAGTGTTCCTGTGCAGTATGCGCGTGGAGTGGCCTGGGATGGCGCTTTACGAGCAGGAGAAATTGTTAAAGCACATATTCTTGAAGAAGCAAAAAGGATATGCATGTGTTGACGCTCGAACAAGTTTGTCAAGAGGCAGCGAATGCACAGCCTGATCTCACCGGCACATCTGGTACTTCTACTCAGGAAAATACCTTCGCCGATATGATGGCCCCAACAACTGGCCTGAATGATGTGCTGCGCCACCTGATCAAAATACTGGCTCAGCCACATTCGCTGGATCAGATACTCTCTTCGCTGGCGTCTGTCATCACCGCCTCTATGCACATCGACCTCTGCGTTATCCTGTTAATGGACCAAGCGCAAAATCAACTGGTGGTCTACACCAGCGAGCCAGATTTGCGCAATAAGGGTGTGATTATTGAGCCGGTCGCTATCAATAGCCTGCTCTGGGAACACTTTCGCCAGACCATGACACAGGGCCAATTACCTATACTGACGAGCAATGAACAGATGCTGCTCAACCCACTCAAGAATGTGCAACACACCACGATGCTCGCACTCCCCTTGATCGTCGGGAACGAATATATCGGGTTGATCAATTGTTATTCATCTCGCCAGCTCTATTGGAACGGCGAAAGCCAGCTTATCCTCGTCACTATCGCTAGCCAGGCTGCGCTGGCCATCAAACACCTGCAACATCTGGAAGCCGAGGCACTGACGCAGAAGAATCTGGTCAAATCACTCTTCGATGACCTGTTCTCACATAAGATAGACCTGGAAGAGTCCATCTACCGACGCGCCTATTTTGCCGGTTGTGACCTGACCCATCCACACGTAGTTGTGACGATGGAGGTTACGCAGGCCCTTCCTCCACCAGAACATGAAAGCGAACGAAGAGAAACCGGACGCGAGGCCGAGTGGGTGGCAGTCTACAAAGGCTTGCTCAGCCAGTTGGAGAAGCGTATTTTAGCGCGCTATCCGGGATCGCTCTTGAGCGAACGCGATACCGTGCTGGTTGGCCTACTGCGTCTCGACGCTCCTCACACACTTGACATGCTCATAAGCTGGCTCGATGAGCTTGTATGCTACATGCGTAGTACACAGCAGGTCTATCTATCAGTGGGCATAGGTAATCCCTGTGAAGCACTGGCAGATTATCAGCGTGGCTTTGCCGAGGCCCTTGAGGCTCTGGAAATTGGGCGTTTTCTGCACCAGGAGGGTGGTACGATGCAATTCAATGCCCTGGGAATCTACCGTTATATTTACAAATTCGCGCGCACAGATACATTACACGACGACTATCAGCGCCAGATACTCTCTATCGCCGAGTACGATCAGCGCAAAAATGCGCATCTGCTGGATACCTTAGAGGCTTATCTGGAATGCGGTGGCAATGCTACGAAGACCTACACCCAACTCAAAATCCACCGCAACACGATGCTTCAGCGGATGGAACGGCTACAATCGCTTTGTACCATTGACCTGGAACAGCACGAACACTGGCTACCACTGTTAGTGGCCTTGAAAGTCTATAAGCTACGCACCCATCATAGTTAATCGATACTAGATAGCATGGAGCGCTCTCCCCACCCACGCTCCACCAGCTATGCTTCTACTACTCCTCAACCTCGATATAGCGCCGCACGGGCAGGCGTTTGAGCATATAGCCAGTCTCATGCACAGATGTGATGTCAATGCCAAAGTTGTGCATCTTCAAGCGTGTACGCGAGAGGACGTTGCGCACCGGACGCATCTCCTGATCCCACACCCCCTCCTCCTGGGCGGCTTGCAGCAACTCGCGGCAACGCGCTACAGTGGCCTCGGTCACGCGCCCATGACTGTAACTGGCCAGCAATGTTTCATAGCCACAATAATAAGGATGCGCCTCCAGCACCGGTATCAGCACATAAATCTCGCTGGTCGTAAATTGCTGCTGCTCCAGCAGACGCGGCATCGTTTCCTCGCAGCTCAGTTGGGAAAGGGTGCCTAAGGTGGTATTCAGCGCGAGAACATGCCCTTTCGGTAGCAGACCATCCAGAGAAAAATGCAAAATATGCTCATTTTCCTGTGCATAACTTACAGGCGCTTTTACCTTGCGCGGAGATGCCTTCTGCATAAGAAACTCCTTGTCTTACCCGCCAGCAGTGATTCGGTTGAACTGTCAAACGGTCGATTCCTCGTTATGTACATCACTCGTCTAACTAATCCTTTGCTTTTTGCTTACCTACCACGCAAAGGGGTTAGTGACGCTGTATGCACATACCTCTCTTGAAAGCTATGTGCATATCCTTATATTACATAAGCTAGCCACAAAAATCAATGCCTCAGCAGCTCGTTTGACAGACACAATTTAGCATAAGACAGGGGCAATTGTCTTATGCTAAATCCACTATAGCGGTAGAAGACAACAGGTTTGTACGCTTAGCCATCATCCGATTGCTGCCCGTCGGGGAATAAGACCGGCAAGTCGAAGGTGATATGGGTTTGCTGGAGCAGCGTCTCTTCATGAGCACGGAGAAAATAGAGAATGGAGAGCGCGTCTTCGGCGTGGAGAAAATGACATTCCTCCGCGTTGTAAATCACAATTCCTCCTATCTTCTGTTCCGTCAATTGTGTCTCCGCCAGCCCGATCCAGTAATAACCGGTGCTTAATGGAAATTGCGGCCCAACGGCTTTCATGCCAGATGGCAGTTGGGGGGGGCGTGTCTCTGATCGGGTTATTATCATTGTCGTTCGTTTTTCCCTTCCTGCTAATTGCAACGCCAATACCTTTGCAAACTATTCGGTAAACTCCCGACAGTCATAGCTCTTCTGCATCTCTCATTGCTAACTCTTGCTAAAAAGAAACGTGGCAAATCACCAATACTGGTGATAGTAGCTGACTTTAAAAAATTCTTCAGGAAATTCGCCCTCATCGGACAGAATTAGTACTTTTTGTCATTATCATATTGATGTCTTTGCATGTCTTATACCGGTGTCTTCTAACGAACCAGCACTATCTCATCCTTAGATGGGTATTCTGACCGTGAATGTGCGGTGTCAGGCACCTTGCTGATAAGCTACCGCTTTCTCCTGCTCTATCTCTCTGGGATACTTCAACCCCTCTTGACGATCAGGAAAGAGATAGCCGACACGTGGTTGGGTGAGAATATAGCCATGGCCGATTTTCTTACGCAAATTACACACACATACACGCACATACCCCTTTTCCTGCCCTTCGTGACAACCCTCACCCCACACCTTCTGCAATAGAAAATCATATGTCAGCACCTTACCGGCATGCGTGAGCAGCGTATACAGCAGCTCGAATTCTTTGGCAGTGAGAGAGAGCGACTGTCCACTAAGATATACCTGCCGCCTGGCTACATCCATGCATAAGACACGATCATAGCTGTACAAAATGCTCTCCTGCACAACGATCACATTCTGGCCATTTACACGGCGCAGGCAAGCGCGAATACGCGCCAGCAGTTCATCGATCCCCCACGGTTCAGTCAAAAAATCATCTATCCCCTGGTCAAAAGCCTGAATTTTTGTATGCGTATCGGCCTGATGGGCAAAAGCAATCATCGGCATACTCAGTGATTTCCGTATCAAGGCACAGCATTCAATGCCCGTCATGCTTCCAACAAGCGTCATATCCATATCCAGCAACACCAGATCGGGGCGATAACCGTGCGCAACCGCAACGGCGCGCGAGTACGACGAAGCCTTCAGCACGACATAGCCTTCCGAGCGCAACATCGCGCGTATACGACGCTGTAGCGGCGTCATACCAGCAACGAGCAGAATAGTAGACTGCCGTGTACTCATCGCTCGCATCTCCTCTCACCCTTCTCTCAAACCATGTACTTTATACACTCATTTTTCATTTCAGACTGGTGTTCCCCGCCAACACAGACGGGAGAAGAAACATGCGCTGGCAATGACTGCGTGTCGGGCAGGCATTCCGATAAAGGTCCTCGAGAGATTTGGGAGTGTAACTGGTTAGCGGGCATCATCATCGGCACAGCCCTGGTTGCCGCAAGACGCATAAGCGCGATAATACTGATAATCTCTCGCGTCTTCAATGGCTTGGTGAGATAGACTGTAGCTCCTGCCAGGCGGCTCTTGAGTCGATCTAGCATACCATCACGGCGCGAAAGAATTACAATTACTGTACCATCAAAACGAGGGTGAGTACGCAGTAAGCGCAATACCGTAAAACCATCCATGCCCGGTAGGACAAGATCAAGGAATAATACATCAGGAATCAGTCCGGGGTCCATTTCGAGTACATGTAATGCCTCGGTGCCGGTAGCGAAGCTGAGAACAATCAGCCCTTCGCGTTGCAGCGTTACCTCCAGGATTTTACGCACAGTGAGTGAGTCGTCAATTATCATCGCCAGGTTGCACATACCCGCTGCCTCCACGCCATAGAAGGCCATTCCATTGCACAAGCACGTCCGGTCAATCGCAATCATCCATTGCCATCACCCCTACGCTAGCCAGTATAGAAGATGAGTCTTCGGCATAGCTCCCACAGAGCTTCTCTACCGCAGCGTCAGCTATCTCTCCATAGTGAGTTCTTTCGTTATTGTCAAATAGTCGCTATTTCTTGACATAATAGTTCTATCATTTTCCATACCAAAAACAAAAATTCCCTTCAGACAATGATATAGATATACACTTTTTTACACATCTATGTTATACTATAAAAACAAGGCGTGTAGTGAACGGATAGATACTTTCTCTTTCGTAAGCAAGAAGAGGTGTAGTATGCGTTACAACCAATCATTATCATTGCTCAGGCAGAACTTTCTTAACCGCTTCCTGGCCCCAACAATTGCACTGGCGTTGCTCTTGACAGCCTGCGCCCCGATTTTCTCTGGCGCATCTCCGACGAGTACAGGTACAAGTAATGACACAGGCTACCTCTATACGTCCCCTACCAACATCCTCTTCGTACAATGGACGAACACTAATGGACAAATCTCCGGGCGTCTGCAAGACACCTACACCTCGTCCGCTACTCCTAACCAGATTCAACAGATTAATCAGACCTTCACAGGGACACAGGCGGGGTCATCGATCAACTTCACGCTTTCCATGTTCGGCATCACACGCACCATTGCTGGCACCTTGAATGGCTCTACCCTTACGCTGGTCGTACCCACTCCCGATGGGCAGACCAGCACCATCCAACTCACGGCGGCGACGGTTGCCCAGTACGACAACGCGGTCAACGCGCTGGAAGCCCAGCTTCAAGGTACAGCCACTATCAGCACTACCGCGACCACTACCTCACCGACAGGCACACCGACTCCAAACGTTATCCAGGTACCCACGTTGACAGGGACACCGCTCCCCACGAATCCTATTGTGCAACAACAGGCGATAGCAGCGGCTAACAATGCGCTCGGCTCGGCGCTGTATAGACTGCAAATTGACACTAATCTGTTGGGGAGCAGCTTAAACCTGGGTGGACTGTTCTCAAACTACGAGGCAAACTGGCAGCAGATGCAACAATACTACCAGCAAGAACAAGCAGACGCCAACAACGGCTGTATCGCTTATAACGCAGCTAAATACGCCGATGGGGGGGTTAATTATTACCTGGCAGGCATTCAATCTGACGACAGTACGTTATCCTATATCCAGCAGAACATCAACATGAACGTTACC
>DAOTVZ010000283.1:0-52328 GCA_034436045.1 Ktedonobacteraceae bacterium
CGTGGAGTTTCTCCGCTCAGCCATAATGGCATTTTCACACCCGCCATCGGTCATAGAATACCCCGTAGGGGCGTCATTCATGACGCCCTGGGAGCGGCTCGACGAACAACTAGGCATGGCAAGCAGGGTGTCATTCATGACACCCCTACGGGACAGTGGCAATTCCCGGATACGGGCACGAAAATGCAACATCACGTCCCTAATAGACCTGCGTGACGGCGGCGATCCGCTTGCCATTGTGCGACCAGGCCACCACGAAGACAAGATCAGGCAAGATGCCCTGTGATGAATTAGTGCGTGCTGCCTCCACTCACTCCTCAAAAGGATAAAGAAGTCCAATGATCAGATCATTCGTGGATGGCTATGTGCCTTCCCCCCCCAGCCCATCGTCGCTAAAAACAGGGCGCAGTTCACGCAGCGCTGTTCCCCCTGACGCATTGCCCCTGCGTAAGAGGATAACGCGGTAGCCCACACGCTCTGGAAGATAGTACCGTTTCTGCACATACACAGGAACATTGCCGGTTGTATACGATATACGTTGGATCAGCAAGAGTGCTGCCCCTGCTGTTACCTGTAATGTGCGGGCCTGCTCAACAGTGGCATTGGCTGCCGTAATATGAAAGACACCTGCTTCGATAGGGATGCCATAGCGGGTTTCCAGAATATGGTAGATTGTTTCCTGTCGTAACATATCCTGTGATAAGAGCATGCCAAAACGCAAGGGGAGCCAGGTGCTATCCAGCGCAATGGGACGCTCATTGGCCAACCTTAGCCGATCTATACGCACGATTTCGGTTCCATCAGCGATCTGTAACGCTTCGGCTAGAGAGGTACTGGCAAGTTCATGAGCAAAGAGGAGAACCTGCGAGGAAGGTGATAATCCTGCCAGTTCCATATCCTCCACAAAATCGGTTAGTCGTACCAGTTCCTGTTCGATATGTCGCTCCGCAACATAGGTGCCTTTGCCATGCCGACGCACCACCACTCCTTCAGTCTCCAGCTCTGAAAGCGCCTGGCGCACGGTGATACGGCTCACCGCATATTTTTGCATCCACTCAGTTTCTGACGGCAAGCGATCACCGGGTTTATAGACACCGCGCTCGATCTCCGCACGTATAATCTGCTTTAGCTGATGATAGAGCGGAACAGGCCCAGCACTTAGATGTTGCCCCTCCATATGGCACCTCTCTTTGCGCATCGTTTTCATAACAACATATCGATTGGCACAACTTTTCTCCGTTCCATTATATGGTATTCGGCATCCTATGGCAATCGACAAACTTATTATGACGACATATTGACATAGCGAGAAAAATTGGCTATACTTGCCTTAAGGTCATCGCCTTAAGGTCATCACCTTACGACATCAGAGGCAGCGAAGCTCGTGCTACATGATGCCTGGCAATTGCCGCCGTACCAGGTCATCGTAAGCTTAGAGGCGGATGTGAGGCACAGATATGCAGATCGAACAATACTTTCTCGATGGTCTAGGACACCAATCATACTTTGTCACCGACGAGAAAAGCGGAATGGCCGCTATCGTAGACCCCCGACGCGATGTAGACATCTACGAGCAGGCGGCGAGAAGGGCTAACACGCGCATTACCCACATTCTGGAGACGCATATCCATAATGATTATGTGACGGGCGCACGTGAACTGGCAGCACGCACAGGAGCCACGATTGTGGGTAGCGCCGAGGCCCATCTGCAGTATGAGTATCAGCCGATGCATGATGGTGAGCGTTTCCAGGTAGGCGAATTGCGTTTTCAGGTGATGGCTACACCGGGCCATACGCCCGCCCATGTAAGTTATGTTCTCTCTGAACCGGAGAGCGAGGTACCATCCTCTGTTTTTAGTGGGGGCAGCATGCTGGTCGGGGGCGCAGGGCGTACAGACCTGCTCGGCCCTGGCATGACCTTAACGCTGACGCGCCAGCAATATCGCTCACTCCGCCGTATGCTCGACACACTCCCAGGGAGTGTGCGTGTCTACCCGACGCATGGCGCTGGTTCATTCTGTGTCGCCAGCGCCGTCTCCACCACTCGTAGCACTACTATCGCCCAGGAACGCTTCGTCAGTCCCGCCGTGCAGGCAAAGGATGAAGAAGATTTTGTGCGGCGGCAGATTGCAGGTTACACAGCCTATCCCAGCTACTATGCATACATGGGGAAAATTAATCACGAGGGGCCGCGCATTCTGGGTACCTTGCCTATGCCGCAGGCATATACGCCACAGCGAGTCTACGAGCAGATGCAGGCAGGCATCCCCCTGGTAGATGGACGCGCCCGTGATGCTTTCGCGCGCGAACATATTCCAGGCTCGATCAATATTGAACTGGATAGCTCCTTTGGCACCTATGTCGGCTGGTTGCTGCCTTTCAACACACCACTCATGATCCTCGTTGAAGATGAGGAAGGACGCCGTGAGGCCGTAGTGCAACTTATCCGTATTGGCTATGAACAGACGCAGGGCTATCTCGAAGGCGGCATCGCAGGCTGGAAGGCGGCAGCTTTGCCCGTCGAGAGTTTTGAGCGTATTGACGTGGAAACCCTTTATCAGCGTTGGCGTCAGCATAGTTCGATGACTATTATTGACGTGCGCCGCGACGATGAATGGCGCGAGGGCCATATCCCCGATGCGCTGCATTTTCATATTGGTGAGTTGCCCCAGCATCTCGACAAAGTGCCGCGCAACACGCCCTTAGCAATCATCTGTCGCACCGGTCATCGCGCAGAGATCGCAGCCAGTATATTGGCCGCCACCGGACGCGAAGTCATCGCTGTTCAGGGTGGCGTGCCAGACTGGATTGAGAGAGGGTGGCCCTCAACCACCGATGCTGAGGCAGGCGTAACGGTTTCACACGATCAGGCTACCCATGCACATCCTTAATCCGGTTCATCTTTCTTTTGTGCCTTTTGAGTGTTTTCATCATAGCTCTTCTTAACCTGTTATGCAGGCCAGGAGCTAGCCACATCTATGGAGATGCGGCACGTCACCGGGTTTTCACCGTTCTCATGACCTTTTCAATGTTTGAAAGGAAGGAAACCATGAACGCACGCGCACTCAACACACAGCATTACCAGATTGTTATTGTGGGTGGTGGTTCTGCTGGTATCTCTGTCGCGGCTCGCCTCACGCGCGCGCTTAAGCGTCCAGATATCGCTATTATTGAGCCATCAGAGTATCACTACTATCAGCCCCTCTGGACACTCGTCGGCGGCGGCGTTTTCCCCAAAGAACGTTCACGGCGCGCTGAGAAGGACTACATTCCGCGTGGGGCAACGTGGATCAAAGAGCGCGTCGTCGAACTCTGCCCCGACGAAAACAAAGTCCTTACCGATAGCGGACGTACCGTTGAATACGACTATCTGGTTGTCGCTGCCGGTATTCAGATTGACTGGGGCAAGATTAAGGGCCTGGAAGGTCATCTTTGTCAGGATGGTCTCTGTAGCAACTACGCCTATGAGCAATGTGAGGGTACCTGGGGAACGATCAAAAACTTTTCCGGCGGTCAGGCCCTCTTCACTCAACCCAGTTGCGCCATTAAATGTGGCGGCGCGCCCCAGAAAATCATGTATCTGGCCGATGACCACTTCCGCAGGGCGAACGTGCGCGACAGAACTGAGATCACCTTCATTTCTGGCACGCCCAGTATCTTCTCCGTCAAAGAGTATGCCCAGGTTCTCAATGAGGTGATTCAACGCAAGGGCATCAAGACACTGTATAAACACGATCTGGTCGAGATTCGCCCATCCTCACGTGAGGCCGTCTTTAGAAGCCTGGAGACTGGTAATGAGGTTGTCATGCATTATGATATGATGCATGTCACTCCCTTCATGAGTGCCCCCGACTTCATTAAACGCAGCCCCCTGGCCCAGACCGCTGATGGCCCGGCAAAAGGCTATGCGAAAGCCGATAAGCATACCTTGCAAAACCCCGATTATCCGAATGTGTTCGCCATCGGTGATTGCTCCTCTCTGCCGACCTCTAAGACCGGTGCAGCCATCCGCAAACAGGCCCCTGTGCTGGTGAAAAACCTGCTGGCTACGATGCACAAGGACGCCTCGTCACAGCCCGTTACATATAATGGCTATACCTCATGCCCTCTGGTGACAGGCTATGGCCGTCTGGTGCTGGCCGAGTTCGACTATGATCTCAAGCCGAAAGAAACGTTCCCGTTTAGTCAGGCCAGAGAGCGTTTTAGCATGTATCTCTTGAAGGCGTATGGCTTGCCTGTGCTATACTGGGAAGGGATGTTGCGCGGACGGGCCTGATGCTGAAGGCCATACAGATGCATCAGGCCGTTTTGCAAAAGGTTTGATGCATCTGTCGGAGAAACATGTATGAAATTGCCAGAAGTGATTATTATTGGTGCAGGGCCGGGCGGCCTTGCAGCCGCTCGCGCTTTGCTGCGTTCGGAGCAGGTCGCAGTGACCATCGTGCAGCGCTCCGGTATGGCGGCCTTTCTTCCCGGTATTCTTCCAATACTGGCTGGCCTGAACTCTATCTCAACGTATCATCATCCTATTTCCATGCCACATGTGCGCGTGCTGGCGGGTGAGGTCGTCGGTCTGGAGACGGGCCGTGTCAGGCTGACCGATGGCACAGTACTCCGTGCCGACGCTATCATTGCGGCTCCTGGCCTGTCAACCAACCCCGCTACATTGCCCGCCGGACCACGCAGTTTTCCCGTCTGGGAACTGAAGGATGCTGCCAGCGCTCAACAAGCTGTTCAGGCACTTTCGGCTGGGCGAGTCGTGATCTCTATCGCTGCTCTGCCCTATCGCTGCCCGCCCGCGCCATACGGTCTGGCGATGACGCTCAGAGCCTTTTTTCAAGAACGCCGACAGGCCGTCGATGTCGTCGTGACAACACCCGAAGAGCGCCCCCTGCAAGCTCTCGGTGAACGGGTGTCAGCTTTTCTGGAGTCATTACTGCATGAGAGCCAGATAACGCTCTACACCACGTTCCAGCTTCATAGCGGGGCCAGCCGCGATGGCCTGCTTGTAGCCGCCGATGGACGCAGCATCTCCTACGATCTAGGGCTATTTGTGCCGCCCCACCAGCGACCTACCTTACTCGCTGAGCTTCCCGGCACCGGCCCGCTGGTACAGGTCGATTCATATTTACGGAGCGCACTGGAGAAGGTATGGGTCATCGGTGATGTTGCTGCCAGTTCCCTGCCGCGTGCCGCCGGTGTTGCAGAAGCGCAGGGACAGACCGCTGCCGCCTCTGTTTTGACAACGCTTGGGCTAAGCGAGCCACAGGCTCCCACCCCTCCTGCCCCAGAGTGTTACGTCTGGACGAGTTTGCAGAAGGCTGCACGTATTCAGATACGTTTTCCCGACGGCTTGCCTCCCAGCGGTAAACCAGATATTCTCCTGGAAGCGCCAGAGGCCGCTCTTTTGGCCGAAGCTTTGCGTGCCCCCCAGCGGTGGCGACAAAACCTCCTTCTAACTGAGTAGCTTATGCGGTATCTTCAGTGGATCCGACCCTCGATTTAAAAAATTCAGAGAAGGTATGTGAAGAAGTGCGGATTGCAGATATGAAATTGCGGCACGCTTTTCATCTGGTTCAGCGACAAGGTAGACAATTATCACCTCTCACTATAGCCTTATCAGCTCTTCTCACCAGAAATCTACGAACTTGATTATGCCGTGGAAAGTGGTATATAAAAAGATTGAAGAGTATGAAGTCAGATGGTGAGAGATATGTTACATAAGAAAAAGGATAAAGCTGATGCACCGCCAGACGCGCTGGAAATGGCCTTTCGTCAGTATGCTCATTTGATTTATCGCTTTATCTATAGTAAGGTTGGCAACCGGGAAGATGCGGAAGACCTGACCAGTATGGTTTTTCTCAAGGCAGCTCAATGGCTCGATGGTGAACGTCCCGCCGCGCAGGTGCAGGCATGGCTCTATGCGACTGCCCGTTCTGTTCTTGTGGACCACTGGCAACAAACCCGCAGTCAGATGCTTGATATTACAGAAATTGAAGCCTTACTATTTCAAGAAGAGCCTGATATTACGGAAGAACAAACCAATGAACGCCGTCTTGCAACCATTCTTAACTCTCTTCCAGAGCGCGCTCGTGCCGTCTTAACACTCCGTTTCTTACATGGTTATACACTGGCAGAAACAGCCGCTGCCCTGGGGATAACGGAAAGTAATGTCAAAGTTATTCAGCACCGAGCTTTGAAACAGGCCGCAAAACTAGGAGAACCAGAACGTGAACGATAATGACTCCAGACAGAGCGAAGCTGATGAAGCTTTGAATAATTATATCGAGCGTCTGCTCGCTGAACAAAAAGCCGCCCCCCCCGCTGGCCTTGCTGCGCACGAACTCGCGCCTTATATTCTGGCCGCTGAGATGAAGAGTCTTCGTCCAGGAGCGGATGAGCCGGATGAGGCTTTTTTGCGTCGTTTAAAAACCGCTGTCGATCAAGCGCGATCTGGACAGCAGCCGCGCACACAACCCGTTTCCAGACGGCGAATGAGCCGCAGCGGCTTTTTACGCGCGGTCGGCACTCTGGCTGCTGGCGTTCTAGTGGGCGTCGCCGTTGATTATGTTTTAGAGCCATCGCATGCTCCACTCCCACCGTTAGTCGAAAACGGGCGCTGGTATCTACTAGGAGCGAGTGCCGATCTACTACCTGGAAGTGTCCATCGCTTTAGTGCTGGTGGTGTTGATGGCTATCTTTTTAATGAAAATGGAGTGTATCGCGCAGTATCAGCTATCTGCACCCATATGGGATGCCATATTAACTGGCACCAGGAGACGGAACGTTTCTATTGCCTCTGCCATAATGCGCAATTTAAGCGCGATGGTACGGTAGCTGCCGGTATTCCACCGCGCCCTTTGCCGGAGATCACTGTGCATGTAGAAGGGGGCAACGTCTATGTATGGGGAACGCAGCAAAGTACCTGGGGTGTGTCATAGCCCACTCTTCGAGGAGCAGAGAGAGAAAGAAGGATGATGGGTCTGGATAGCAGGTATTCGTTTTCACTCCTGGATGTAACCCTCTGCTGTAATACCTGATAGAAAGTCACTCATACGTGAGCATGAAATTTTTTGAATGGTATGCAAACGTTATGAGTGATGACGTGTTAACCCCTTGAGGGAAGTATGTCTATAGATGCGCAGGTATGCTTGTAAGGATATGCGCATAGAAGTTTGTTTATTAAGGAGTACCATTGTATGTTTAAGAAACACACTGCCGTCTCACCGAAGTCCCACAGTATATTGCATCGTCTGCCGAAACGCTGGTTTGCGATTGGCACCTTTCTAACCCTGGCTCTGGGTCTGGCAATCTTCAGTACAGTAGGGGCAATGGCGCAGAGTACTACCTCCCATCACCATAACAGTTATCCGGTAGTTGTTACAGTCTTCTCGCCCGGTCAAGGCGATGTATCCGGCGTTGCCGGTGCTGGTTATGTGATTGACCTCTCGCTTGATGCTGCCAATCCAGCTGACAACTGGTATTTGTCGGCCGCTAATGGCTACAAGCCTTTCTTCAATAATCCCACTAGCCCGACATTCCATCCTGG
Organism: Ktedonobacteraceae bacterium; assembly: GCA_034436045.1. Taxonomy (GTDB): domain Bacteria; phylum Chloroflexota; class Ktedonobacteria; order Ktedonobacterales; family Ktedonobacteraceae; genus H111-94. The sequence goes on from DAOTVZ010000283.1 coordinate 7,550, forward strand.
ACCCGATCTGGGAGCACCTGGCCTGGTCGTTCTCCTTTCGACTACCAGAACCATCCCTGGCACGGCGTTCAAAGGGCCTGGTACCAATCTGGCTGGTCTTTTCCAGATCAACGGTGTTGCGCGGGTGAACGGGGGGACTATTGCCGAAACCTGGAACACCTGGCAAGTCGGCAAACCTATTGCAGGGGCAGGTGTGGAAACGACGCTTACCGTCTTCGTGGTCAAAGGTACCGCCCCGGCCTTTATCCAGGGCAACCTGAATGATCTAGATGACATCCCCGGACTCATTTCTAACGTGGTTCGCGTTCATTTCACGATTGCTGGCTAGCGTGAGGTAAATATGAATGTAGCGCATTTTCCAACCACTGAGGAGTTTACTGCTCTCCAGGGATAGTGAATTGTGGATACAGGGCTATAAGGGTTGGGACATAACCCTTTGGGGGACATGAGACCTGTCAGGGCCTCATGTCCCCCATCTCTTTACTGCCTGCTTTGACGATAGCAAGTGCTCTTCAAACACATGGTTTGTGTAGCAAATGGAGATTTCTTTCTCCTGGTTCCCCCATCACCACTGAATCTCAACCACATTCAACACCTGTCCTTCAGGCTGAGTCTGTTATGCTGCCACTAGTTTTTTAATTTCTTTTTAAGACTGGTCTATATGGTACGATGAGCAAACCTGACTCCAGAGGGCGACATGATGCTCCCGGCGGGTATCAGGCCCCTCTTCGTTTGTCCTGACGTACCTCCTCCCTCGTCATACTATTTGTAGAGAGGAAGCTGAAGAGAACATATGCAAGGTTCTTTTAAGGAACACGGCACAAGCCGTACTATTCTATCTGGCGAAAACGACACGGCTACGCTCCAGGCAACTCACGTAAGCAGGGCCTATGATGTCTTGATTCTGGACGCGACACTGCGTCAATCACTGACGACGACGCGCTCATTGGGGCGGCGGGGCAAACGGGTTGCGGCCCTGGAAACCAGTAGCACACTGCTACGCTCCACGCATATCCCCACCTTTTCATCGCGCTGGTGCCAAAAAGCGACACTGCTCCCAGGTTACGAGCGAGAACAAGAACCCTTCTTCACCGCTCTCAAGCAAGAGATTGCCGCCAGCGGAGCCGGTGTCCTCATCAGTTCCTCCGATGGCACCATTGAAGTCTTGCGCCACTATCGTGCCGAGCTTGAACGTATGGGGATTCGCCTGGCCCTGGCGGATGAAGCTGCGCTTGAGATCGCAATCAAGAAAGACGCCACGCTGGCCCTTGCCGAACAGGTGGGCATTCCCATTCCGCGCGGGGTGATACTGAGAGCCGAGAGCGAGGTTGGGGCGGCGCTACGCGAGATCGGCTTACCTGCCGTCGTTAAACCCACGCAATCGTGGCTCTGGGGAGCAGAGCAGGGAGTCAGACTCACCTGCAAGCTGGTTACAACTGCCGAAGAGGCGCGTCAAGCGGTACGGCAGTTGGTACAGGGGGGTGGCAAAGTTCTTCTTCAGCAATTCTTGTCGGGGCAGCAGGAGTCGATCAGTCTCTTGTACGCGCAAGGAGAGTTCTACGCTCGTTTCGCGCAGCGCACCATGCGCTCGCACCCACCGCTGGGCGGCGTCTCCACCTATCGAAAAAGTATCGCCTTGCCCACCGATATTACCGCGTATGCCGAACGCCTGATCCGCGCCATTGATCTGGAAGGCTATGCCCAGGTGCAATTTCGCCGCGACCGCGCCGGTCGGGCCTACCTGATGGAAATTAATCCGCGCCTGACCTCCGGCATTGAACTGGCGGTACGCGCGGGCGTGGACTTCCCCTGGCTGGTGTATCAATGGGTTAGTGGGGAATCGCTCTCACCCGTTCGTGACTATCGTATCGGCCTCAGAATGCGTTATCTTGAGGGAGATTTCCTGACCACCTTGCAAACGCTGGTCGAACGGGGACGCCCTGGAGTAACGCCGCCTCCACAAGCCATCGCAGAGTTCATCGCGGCCTTTTTTGTCCCCACCGGCTACGACTATTTCGACCGGCAAGACCTGCGACCGGTATTGACAGCGGCCTGTGAAACGCTCGACCACGTCTGGCATCGTCTCAAGCGCAAGCAGCATACCAGACGGCAAGTGGGTTACTAGCCAGGGGAGAATCGATGATGAATACGCTCCGTGTCTCCGTCGTGATTACAACCTTTCTCCCCTCGGTCGGCGGTGCTGAAACGCAGACCTTAGCACAATGTCAAAACCTCATCCGGCGTGGCTATGACATGCATATCTTCACCTTTCGCCATCAAGCCGCCTGGCCACGCGAAGAGGTTATCCAGGGCGTGCCGGTGACGCGCGTGGCCGGTTCCCTGCTGGATGGACGCAAGGCCCTGCCGCGCTGGCAGCAGAAGTTCCGTTACCTGCTGGCAATTATTGTGCTGAGCCGGGTTCTCTGGCAGCGGCGTCGCCAGTACGATATATTACAAATTTGTCAGTTCAATGTCCTGGTGCTGCCACTGGCACTCATTTGCCTGCTCACCAGAAAGCCACTGGTCATTATCGTCATCAGCGCGGGCGCGGGCAAGCGCACCAAGACGAATGAAGCGGCCACCTTGCAAGCCGGTTCGCTTGATCCCACCTTGCCCTGGCTCAAAGTTGATGGCAAGACCTGGATCGACGGCGACCTCTACGGCGTAGAAGCTGCCGGGCCGCTCATCTGCTGGCTGATCCGTCGGCTATTGCAACGGGTGAAAGCCTGTATTGTCGTGCTGAGTTCACGCATGCTGCGTTACGTGAAGGAACACCATTTTGACGTATGCGATACACGTATTATCCCCAATGGGGTTGATCTGCACCGTTTCCAGGCCCTCAACGCGGATGCCATCGACGCACAGCGCGCTCAGACCGTCGTCTGTGTCTCAAAATTACGCTATGAGAAGGGTATTGATGTGCTGTTGCAGGCATGGCACCTCGTTCATCAGCGACGTCCACAGGCCAGACTCATTCTGGTGGGCAGTGGGCCAGTCCAGGCCTCGCTCGAACAGATGGCGCGGGCGCTGAATATTGCCGATAGCGTTGAATTTGCCGGTCTGCAACGCGACGTTCCGGCCCAGTTACAGCGTGGGGCCATCGCGGTTCTCCCCTCGCGCTGGGAGGGCATGCCGAACGCGCTGCTGGAAGCAATGGCGTCTGGATTGGCCTGTGTCGCCACGCGGGTAAGCGGGAGCGAGGATCTCATCAGGTCAGGACACAACGGGCTACTGGTCGAGCCTGAGGATGCGCAGCAGATGGCGCAGGCGCTACTCACGCTACTGAATGACCCCTCCCTGCTCCGGCGCTACGGGCAGGAGGCACGTGCCACCATCGAACAGCAGTACGGTCTTGAGCAGATCATTGATAAATATACGGCCATGTATCAGGAGTTGAGAGGGAAGAAACCATGACGGTACAAGAACTCTATTACGACGGAAGCTATCTACGCAACAATCCTGACTGGCATACCAGCGCAGCCCCCTGGAAGACCCAGGGCATCCTGCAAGTATTGGCACGCAATCACCTGACACCTCATTCCGTCTGCGAAATTGGCTGTGGGACCGGCGAAATCCTGGCTCAGTTACAGCGTCACTTTCCCTCCTGTACGTTCGAGGGCTATGACATCGCGCCGCAGGCTATCGAACTGGCAAAGCAACGCGAGAACAGCCAGTTGCACGTCCACCTGGGCGATTTTTTTACCGCACCGGAGACCCGCGACGCCCATTACGACGTAATTTTACTGATTGATGTGCTGGAGCATTTTGAAGATTGTTTTCAGGTCCTACGCGAAATCAAACCCAAAAGCGAGTATAAAATTTTCCATTTGCCACTCGATATCTCCGTTGTCACAGTTCTGCTGAATGAACTGCTTGATTTTCACTTTGCTACGGGCCATCTGCATTTCTTCACGAAGGACGTGGCGCTTCAGTTTATCCGCGAGGCGGGCTATGACATCCTCGATACTTTCTATACCCTCCCTCCGCTGGACACCAATCCCTGGTCTCTTGAGCCACGACGGCTCGCCAGAAAACTGTTGCGCGTCTCGAAACGAGGCTTACAACGCCTGCCCGGCCATCTGCTCTATCTCATCAATCAGGACCTGGCCGTGCGTATCTTCGGCGGCTGGCGGCTGATGGTGCTGGCACGCTGACAGCGCACACGCCTGCTTTTTTGCTCTTACGAAGAAGCTGTTTTGCGAGGACGATACGTACCTGCCGGAGTGCGGAATGCCACGTTCAGGCGATTCCAGACATTGATGGTTGCAACTGCCAGCGTGAGGTTTACCAGTTCCTCGTCGCTGAAATAAGGGCGAACGCGCTCATAGACCTCATCGGGCACATGTCCCTCGCCTAGGAGTGTGACGGCCTCGGTCCATGCCAGCGCAGCGCGCTCCCGCTCGCTGTAACACGGTGCCTCTTCCCAGCTATCGAGCAGATAAAGGCGTTGCTCATCCTCACCTTCAGCACGGGCATCTTTCGTATGCATATCTAAACAAAAAGCACATCTGTTAATCTGCGATGCGCGTATCTGGACAAACCTGAGCAGCGGTAGCTCCAGACCGCAATTTTCGACATACTCTTCCAGTTGCCTCACGGCCTGCAAAGCCTGTGGCGCAGCCAGAGCATAATGAAGACGTGCAACCATTTGATTCTCCTTACTTAAAACCAGCAGAGCGAACGGGTAGCGAGGCGGGGTGAGTGCAAATCCTGTTCACCACGCACTATGCAAAAACCTAGCACTTACCCCGGATGCGGCTATTGCTTGCGCTCGCCCCGCCTCACTGCTATACTATCCAGGACAACTTCTATCCAGATTATAGGATTATGGATAAATTTTGTCAAGGATAAAATATATCCATGATACGGCTCGTTGGAGAAACTATGTTGGGTGCGCCGCAGGAGATGAGAGGACTGACCAGATGAGGAGAGAGTGCTTATGAAACTGAGTGAAGGGGTTGAGTGGGGATTGCATTGCGTCTCTGTGCTGGCAATGTTGCCAGAGGGAACGACGTTGCCAATGAAAGCTCTGGCCGAATATCACGGCCTTTCAGAAACCTATCTCGCCAAGCATTTGCAAGCCCTAACCAATGCAGGTATACTGGAATCGGTGCCTGGCCCGCGCGGTGGCTACCGACTGACACGCCCCCCTGAGAAGATTACGCTGCTTGAGGTTGTAGAAGCCATCGACGGGCACGGGTCACTGTTTCGTTGTGCCGAAATTCGTCAACAAGGCCCTCTCGCGCTTGAGCCACAAAACTATCATCTGCCCTGTGCCATTCATGTTGCGATGGCACGAGCGGAAAAAGCATGGCGCGACGCGCTCCGTGTACAAACCATCGCCGATATTAACGAACAGTATGCCCACAACGTTGACCCACAGCAGCAGGAGCGCAGCAAGCAATGGATTATGGAACATTTACGTCAAAACAAGAAATAGATTTATGTCGTCCCTATGCTAACCTTATACTCTGCACGGCACCATGCAAATAGATAGGATCGCCGGATAGTTGTAGCGTGACCTGGCCCTGAGATGGATTATAGGCTCGTGTGCCGCCGGTCATATCGGTCATGGTGAGAGGGGTCGCAGTACGTATAATAATGTTTGATTTCCCATATATTGACCAGAGTACGCGCAAATTGCTGCTGAAACGTTCATCATAGACGCCCGCGCCGACCGACTCGCGGCCCACAAATTGCTGGTTGGCAAGCTGGCGTATGAGTACGGCGTAGGCTACGTAGGCCGGTTTGGGTGTATACAGGCCGCTCTGGTCCGGTTGACGCAACAGGCCAAATTGGTCGGAGTCGGTAAGCTGGTCTGTGCCATCGTTGAGCAGATCATACCAGAAATATTTGTGAACTCCGGCAGCCAGACAAAGGACGGCGGAGCGCACCAGATAATCGGCCTGTGTACGTTCATCGACATGAAGCAGCGAGGTGGGCCAGCCCATTTCTGTCACCCACAGCGGCTTCGCCGTGCCGCCGTTGCTGCTTTTGATCAGCTTCTGCAAATCCTGCAACTGCTTTTCCGTGTTCTCCATCTCTGATGAAAAGAGCATATCGGTGGTGTAGGGGTGAACAGAGACGGCATCCATGTAGTCCAGCGCCTTCTGTTGAAAAAGCTGGCGAAACCACGTGAGATCGACCGCAAAAACCGCTCCACCGACCACTGTCACATTTGAGCGAGCGGCTTTGATAGCCTGGTAGGTCGCCTGCAATAACTGCACGTAGCAGGAAGCTTTGCGTGTACACGGCCCGTTCGAGAACGTCCCATTATACTCGTTATAGACCTCAACCGCCTTCAATTGCGTCCCATAGTGGGCGACGACCGCACGCGCGTAGTTGGCGAAAGCCGTAAAACCTGCCTTATCGTAGGGCGTTTTATTGTTGTCATAGAGGGGATTATTATAATCCAGGATGAGCAGAGGCATGAGGCCGTTCTGCTGGAGAGCGGACATAGAGGGGTCGAGGCCCGCAAAGCTATACTGTCCTGCCACCTTCTCAATCTGCGCCCAGGTGGCATCTTCGCGTACCATACTGACGCCTAGCATAGCGGCAACCGGTACCAGACTGAGATCATCACCGCGATCAAAGTGCGCGCTGACGCCAAAGGGTGAGGCTGATGGGGCCTGGAACGGGGCCAGAATGGCGTAGGGAATGCGCTGCGTCGCGGGCAGCGAGACAGTATTATCGACAACGTGCAGCACGTAATAGCCATCCGGCTCCGGTGGCGGCGTCACGAAGGCCCGTCCGGCAGTCACCAGCGCCTGCCCCTTCGCAATCGTGATCCCGTCCAGATTGGTCACGGTATAAGTAATACTGCCGTTGGCCTGCACCGTCACCACCGGTATCACCACCGGCCCGTTGTCATCATAAACCGTCGCCGGTAGCACGCTCCCCGCATATGCTTTCATAGCAGGTATAACATGAAATATGCCACTGCTCAGCAACGCACATTGCAAGAGACAGAGCAGCACTATACTCCAGCGCCTCGTGAACGATATTTGCCTCATCGCCCCTTCCTTCATCGCCATTCTATGAACAGCACGATTGATGGTGCCAGGAAGCTACGAGGTATACCAGTCACAGGCAGGATGATACAAATGTTCTTACCTTCTTGACGATGCCGGAATATAATTTATTGAAAGCCACCAAAAACAGCACAATCAATAAATTAGATGCTTGGAGAGGAGAAAGTCATGCCCCGGCGTGATGAACGCAAGGAACAGGAAGGGCTACGGCTTGAGCCGCGTCTGTTTGCAAGACTGGAAGAGAAACAGGCAGGTTACGTGAGCGTGGGGACGAGCAGGCGCTTCTCTACCCGCTCGTCCCCATCCTCACGAGAGAATAGCGTCTATTGCCCGTAGGCTTCGCGTCCCTCACCGGTGATGGTCTCGCGCTTGAAATCAATCTCTTTCGCTTCGGTGCGCCCGATAGCGGTGAAGAAGATTACCAGCACGAAGACGATCAGGGCCAGGACTGCCAGTGTGAGAGCATAGTCCGGTGACCCGTTAGCTGTTTTAAAGTTTTCGGCAACCAGCGCCTCCAGCGTGGCCGCCGGAGCCGAGATCAGGTTCCCCAACTGATACGTGAAGCCGGGGAAGGTACCCCGCACAGAGGGCGGCGAAAGCTCGTTCAGGTGAGCCGGAATGACACCCCAGGCCCCCTGAACCATGAACTGCATCAGGAATGCGCCGATGGTCAGTAAAACCAGCGAGGGCGAGAACGCCCACAACGGTATCACGATAATACCGAGGATGGCTGCAATGATGATCGAGCGGCGACGCCCCCAGCGTTGCGAGAAGTACCCGAAAATTGTTCCGCCGCAGATCGCACCGATGTTATAAATGATGGCGATCAACGAAACGGTTCCTGTACTCAACGCACGCTGCTTCTCAAGAAACGTTGGATAGAGGTCCTGCGTCCCATGTGACATGTAATTGAAGGCACTCATCAACAGAATCGCATAAATGAACAATACCCAATGTTCCTTAATCGCGCTGCCCATAGCGCGCCAGACGCTGATGCCCCGCTCGGTACGCTCCGTCTGATGCTGCTGCCAGACCTCGGACTCAGGCACTTTCGTGCGGATAAAGAGAACCAGCAGCGCTGGTAGGACACCGATAACAAACAAGGCTCGCCAGCCAAAAATCGGGAACACGATAAAGAAGATGACCGCAGCGATGAGATAGCCAACTGCGTATCCTTGTTGAAGGATACCGGAGAAGAGGCCCCGCGCGCGCGTTGGCAGGGCCTCCATCGCCAGCGACGCCCCAACGCCCCATTCACCTCCCATGCCGACGCCATACAAGGCGCGCAGGATAAAGAAGATAGTAAAATTGGGCGAGAACGCGGTCAGGAGTTCGATCAACGAGTAGAATACGATGTCTATCATCAAGGGGACACGCCGCCCAAAGCGGTCGGCTAGCAAACCGAAGATGAGCGCGCCCACCGGTCGCATCATCAAGGTCACGGTGATGGCCAGCGCGACCAGAGGGATTGCGACCGCAAAATCCTTCGCAATGTAGATCACCACGAACGTCACAATAAAGTAGTCAAATGCATCCAGAGTCCAACCAAGAAAACTTGCCAGAAACGTATTACGTTGTTCGGCATTGAGCGAGCGCAGTAAAGCCCATGCACCCATGTTCTGTTCCCTCCATGAGTCTCATTTTCTTGTAAAGGGTAGATTCGGCAACAGCGTTATTGTTAGTATATGCAGTACTACGAGCTATGCCGAATATGCTTTTGACCTGTTCTAAGAACGCACTATCATCTAAACATCGGCCTTATATTTCAAACGCGGATAGTGAGGAACCCACATGAGTGCTGTTACGCGCCGTTCCAATTCCTCGCGCGACGTTGGTCTGGCGACGCCCGCGTGTTGTGCTGCCAGACCGACAGCGATAGCCACGCACCGTGATACTTCTCGCACATCTTCCACCGCTGGATAAAGCGAAGCCCTTGCGTCCTTGAGCGCGGGCGAGCATTCGGAAAGCGCGTGAGCTGCTGCCACAAACATATCAATCGTCACCCGCTGTGCGTGGCTGGCAAGCACGCCAAGACCGACACCGGGGAAAATAAACATATTGTTGCACTGCCCAATGGAGATCGCCTGCCCGTGATAGATGACATCCGCGAAGGGACTGCCGGTCGCAATCAAGGCACGTCCTTCCGTCCACTCGATCAGGTCCGCCGGAACAGCCTCGCTTTTAGAGGTGGGATTGGAAAGTGGGAAGATGATCGGGCGCTCGACATGGCGTGCCATCTCCCGAATGATCTGTTCGGTGAACACACCGGCCTGCGCTGCCGTACCGATCAGCACGGTTGGATGCACCTGTTCGACCACTTCCTGCAAGCCGATCTTCTGCGCTGGTGAAAGCGGCCAGTTTGTTATACGTTCCTGCGGTTGCGCATAGGGTACTTTCTCCGTTTCGAGGTCGTCGCGTCCACTGTGCACCAGGCCGTGACTATCAATCAGCCAGATGGCGCGTCGCGCCTGCTCTAAAGAGCTTCCTTCACTCTGCATAGCAGCCACGATCTGTTCGGCGATACCGGTAGCCGCCGAGCCTGCGCCCAGAATGACCACCCGCTGTTTCCTCAACGTTGCCTTCGTAATCTTTATGGCCGCCAGCAAACCGGCGAGCGTGACGGCACCCGTTCCCTGAATGTCATCATTGAAGCTGCATAGTTGCTGCTGGTAGCGGTCGAGCAAGCGGCGAGCATTGCCTTTGGCAAAATCTTCCCATTGCAGCAGCGCTGAGGGGAAGCGGCGTTTCACCGCCTGCACAAATCTATCGACGAAGGTGTCGTAATCTGCGCCGCGCACGCGCCTGTGATGCCAGCCCAGGTAGAGCGGGTCGGCCAGCAATGCCCGGTTGTCGGTTCCCACGTCCAGCACGACCGGCAACGTGGTTGCGGGATGAATACCGGCACACAATGTATAGAGCGCGAGCTTGCCGACCGGAATGCCCATACCGCCAACACCCAGGTCGCCCAGGCCGAGGATGCGTTCGCCATCGGTCACCACAATCACCCGCACATCCTTGTGAGGTACATTCTGTAGCAACGTATCTATTTCATCCCGATAGGGATATGAGACATACAGACCACGTGGGCGACGATAAATGTGGCTATAGTTCTGGCAAGCCAGGCCGACCACCGGCGTATAAATAATGGGACTCATCTCACGGACGTGTTGCAATAGCAAACGGTAAAAGAGGACCTCGTTGCGATCTTGCAGTGAAGCCAGAAAAATATAACGCTCCAGGTCATTATCCTTGCGGAGATAGTTTTCATATGTGCGCTGTTCCTGCACCTCTAGCTCTGCAACGTGCGGTGGCAGTAGCCCCAGCAGATGAAACTCGCGCCGCTCATCTTCGGGAAAGACGCTACCCTTGTTCAGAAGAGGGTTTTCCAGCAGCGCCTGGCCGGTGAGTGATACTTCCAAAACGTCTTCATCTTCGCTACCTTGCGTACTATGATCTTCTTTTAACATGGCTCCGTTCTTCCTTTCCATGCGGACTCTACATTGAGATATATCAACCCTAGCTACCGAACATCATAAAGACATCACATTTGTAGAGCTTTATCACACAACAACATCACAAATTATCCGGTATGTGTCACCCTCATGGATATCAAGCCTACTTTTTATTGGACGTGGGCCAGGGTGTATCCAGCAGGCCACGCTGGGCCGCCAGTGAAACAGCCTCCGTGCGATTGGTGGCACCAAGCTTGCCCATGATCGAGCTAACGTGAAATTTGGCCGTGCGCTCACTAATGACGAGTTGTGCGGCAATTTCTTTGTTGGGCATACCCTGGGCCAGCAGGTGCAGCACCTCCAGTTCGCGCTCGGTGAGCAACTCGACAGGAGCCACGGGCCTGACGTTAGGGGTAGAGGGAGTAGAAGGCGCGGTAAACCGCTCGCTCTGCTGGCGTACATGGTGTAGCAGTTTGGAAGCCACAACCGGCTGGAGCATTGAGCCGCCCTGCATTGTGACGCGGATGGCACGGAAAATCTCCTCGCGCGCCTCACCTTTGAGCAGGTAGCCGTCGGCACCTGACTGGATGGCGTGGATAATACGCTCGTCATTATCAAAGGCGGTGAAGACGATGATGCGCGGAGTCGTCGCGCCGGGCTGCATCTGATGCAGACGGCGGATGGTTTCCACGCCGTCCATGATCGGCATCTCCAGATCGAGCAGGAGCATATCCGGCTGTAACTGCGCGACCTGCCGTAGCACCTCTTCGCCGTTTGCACATTCCGCGATGATCTCGAAATCATCTTGCGTCTCCAGTACGGCGCGCAAACCCTCGCGCACAATCGGATGGTCGTCGGCCAGAAGAATGCGGATCATGCTGCTCCCTCCCTCTTTTTCATGTATTGATTGCCTAACGCGGCAATGTGACTTCTATCGAGGTGCCTGCACCAGAGGTACTCTCGATGGTGAGCGTGCCGCCCAGCAGCCTGGCGCGCTCGCTCATGCCTGTCAGGCCGAAATGCTGCGGCTGGCGTTGTTGCAAGACCGTGTCAGGCTCGAAGCCGGTGCCATCGTCTTGCACAATCAGACGAATAGTGTTTTCCTCGGCAATTAGTAGAATGGTGATGTTGCTGGCATTGGCGTGGCGGCGTGCATTGGTCAGCGCCTCCTGGGCGATACGATACAGACCGGCCTCAATGCGTGCGGGCAGCGTGGGAAAATTGACGGCAGGTATGCTGCTGTAACCGATCCGGGTTGACGGCATTTCCGTACTCATACTGCTTACCAGCGCAGCCAGCGCCTCAGGTAGCGTATGGTTTTGTAGCGGGCCAGCGCGCAAATCCATCACCGAGCGGCGCGCCTCTTCCAGATTGCTGCGCGCCAGGGCCAGCGCGCGCTGAATGGCCTCATGAGCGCGCGTGGGACGGGAGGTCACCAGCGCGTCCGCCGTCTCCAGTTGCAGCGTAATCGCGGCCAGCCCCTGCGCCAGCGTATCATGGATCTCGCGCGCCAATCGATTGCGCTCCTCGATGGTTGCCAGCCGCGCCGCCGCCTGGGTGCGTTCGGCAGAGAGCTGCGCACGCTGCACAGCCAGCCCGATCTGGTCGCTGATGATGTGCAATAATTGCAGTTCCTCGGTTGTCAGTTCGCGCCAGTCCTTACTGGCAACATTCAGCACGCCCAGGGGGATATTGCCCGCATAAATCGGCACGCTGGCGTGAAAGCGCAGGCCAAGCGAACTGGGGTCGCTGTCGCGTTCCGCATTTTTCAGACGGCTACAACGCAGCACGTCGATATTGGCGGCTCCTTCGAGCGCACCATCCAGAAAGGTATCCAGGCAGAGGCAATAGCCGGTCATGCGCTCCGGGTGATCGGCGAGGTAGGGGGGGAGTGCCTGTGAAGCCGCCAGATAGGGCTGTCCCTGCTCGTTCAGCAACCAGACCCAGCCGGTTTGCAGGCCGAGCATCTCAGTGACGCGCACCAGCACTTCCTGCAATGCTGCTCGCACATCCACAGTATGATTAAGGTAGGCAGCAATGCTATACAGAACGGCCAGAGCGTGATTGCGCCGCAGCAGCGACGTTGCGGTCGGTTGATTCTCAGGATGTGTCTGCATACATGCAGTATATCACATATCGCCCTGCTCGCTACAGGCACACAGACGTTGTGCAACTGGTTATCACCTTGATTTTGGGTGTATCATAGAGGTGGTATTGATGATTCGCAAGGAGGGCCACAGATGCCCCACGCTTGAGGAGTATGTATTGATAGCGACCGATCACCAGGCGGTTGAGGTTTTTCGTCGCACCGAGGGTGGCTGAACGGCTTATCATGCCTATGCAGCAAGCGATACTGTAGAGTTAGTCAGTATCGGCGTCACTCTTCCGGTGGCAGCGCTCTATCGGCGCACTACTGTCAAAGCGTTCCTGTAATAAAATTCGTGTGTGGACATTTATCGTTAGATATGAATGAGAAGATACAGGCTGTTCTAAATTCCTTACCACATAAACCCGGCATCTATTTGATGAAAGATGCCGGTGGCACAGTCATCTACGTGGGCAAGGCCATCTCACTCTATAATCGCGTGCGCTCGTACTTTCAGGAATCGACCGATCTGAGTCCCAAGAATCGCAGCATGGTGGCGAAGGTTGCGGATATCGAGTTTCTGGTCGTGCGGAACGAGGTTGAGGCGCTGGTGCTGGAGAGCAATTATATCAAGCAGTATCGCCCGAAATATAATGTGCTGTTGCGCGACGACAAAAATTATCCCTATATCAAGGTAGCTTTGACAGAGGATTTCCCGCGCGTCTATCGCGTGCGCAGCTATCAGCGTGACGGCAATCGCTACTTTGGCCCCTATACCAACTCCGGCGCTGTCGATGCCACGCTTGACCTGCTTAATAAGCTCTTTGCCTTTCGCACCTGCCGCTACGACGCCAGCAACTGGGCACCGCCGCGTGAGGGCGAGCCGCCTGCCGGTTGGAAACAAAAATTGCTGCCGCGTCCCTGTACGCAATACTTCATTCATCGTTGTGTGGCCCCTTGCGTCGGCTATGCCTCGCGTGAGGAATATGATGCGATCATTCAGCAGGTCATCTTCTTCCTTGAGGGCAAGCACGACGAGGTGTTGAAAGAACTACATAAGAAGATGGAAGCGGCGGCTGAAAACCTGAATTTTGAGGAGGCAGCACGCATCCGCGACCGTATCAAGGCCGTTGAAAATATTCTGGAGAAGCAGCGTATCATCAATACCGAGGGCCAGGATGACCAGGACGTGATTGCACTGGCGAGCGGCGACGACGAAACCTGCGCACAGGTCTTCTTCTTCCGCAGCGGCAAGCTGGTGGGACGCGAATACTTCATTTTACAGGGCACGCGCGAGAGTACCCCCGGCGAGATCATGGCTTCCTTCATGCAGCAATTCTACGAAACCTCGCCCCACGTGCCCTCGGAGATCATTGTCGAGGTTGAGCCGGACGACCGTGCCATTATGCAGAACTGGCTGCGCGAACGGCGCAAACAGACCGCCACTGCGCAGGGTAGCTCCACCGTTACCATCAGCGTACCGAAACGCGGCGACAAAGTGCGCCTGATCGAGATGGTTAAGCAGAACGCGCAGGAAGTGCTGGAGCAGCAACGCATCAAGTGGTTGACCGATAGTCAGAAGACGCAGATGGCCCTGGAGGAGATCCAGGTCGCGCTCAATCTGGTCGCGCCCCCGCAGCGCATCGAGTGCTACGATATCTCCAACACGCAAGGCACGAACTCGGTGGGCGCGATGGTAGTCTTCGAGGGAGGCAGACCCAAAAACAGCGAGTATCGCCGTTTTAAGATCAAGACCGTCGAGGGGCCGAACGACTTTGCCAGCCATCAAGAGGTGCTGCGTCGCCGCTTCCGCAAGGTCAACGCGCAAAACACCGGTGGGCAGGAAGCCAAGATCAGCGCCGAAGAAGCTCCCCAGGCTGCCTGCTCACCCAACGAGGAGGGCACGGTGACAGCAGAGCAGATTGAGCAGAGCAGCGCGGAGATGGCTCACGACTGGCGACTACCCGATCTGATCATTATTGACGGCGGCAAAGGCCAGTTGAGCGCGGCGATGGAGGTCATGCAGGAGTTGCACCTGGATATTCCCACCGTCGGGTTGGCAAAGGAGAATGAGGAGATTTTCATTCCCGGCTCGCCCGACCCGATTATCTTGCCTCGTAACTCGCAGGGCCTGTATCTCGTGCAGCGTATCCGCGACGAGGCGCACCGTTTCGGCATCACCTATCACCGCAAACTGCGCTCCGACCGCACCTTCAAATCGATCCTGGACGAGATTCCCGGCATCGGCCCCAAACGCAAGCAGGCGCTCTTGAAGCACTTCGGCTCAGTGCGTGCCATCAGTGCCGCCAGTATCGATGAACTGGCCGCTCTTGATGGCATGACGCGCGACGCCGCCGAGAAAGTGAAAGAGTATATCGGTCGGCTGTGAACCAGCCGACCTGGGCTAGCGACCGTTCTGTATAAACTTGACAAATTGCCTACAGTTGAGCATACTCTATATATCTTTCCCTGGCTATATTCGGTGTATCTCGACTTTTCTTTTTTGGTTGATACGTATGTAATATATGGCATATAACATGTAGCATGGCCTGACAATAGAAAGTGCGAGGTACGTAAAGGATGCGAACGATGGAAACATATGGACAACATCAATATCCGGGACGCCTCTTTGTGGTTGAGGGCGTCGATGGTTCAGGTAAAAGTACGCAGATCGCGCTGTTGCGCCAGTGGCTAATCAGCGAGGGTTACACGGTCTTTTTTAGTGAGTGGAACTCGTCGCCCCTGGTCAAGAAAACCACCAGTCGCGGCAAGAAGAAACAGTTACTGACTCCCACCACCTTTAGCCTGATCCATGCGACCGATTTCGCCGACCGTACCGAGCATGACATCATTCCCCCCCTCAAGGCTGGCGCGATTGTGCTGGCAGATCGCTACATCTATACCGCTTTTGCCCGCGATGTTGCGCGCAACGTGGATCGTCGCTGGGTGCGCCAGCTCTACCAGTTCGCCGTCAAACCCACGTTAGCTTTCTACTATCGCGTCCCCCTGGAAGTCTCGCTGAATCGCATTCTCACCGGGCGTGCCGAACTGAAGTATTACGAGGCCGGTATGGACCTGGGGCTGAGCAGCGACCCCTTCGAGAGTTTCAAATTGTTCCAGAGGCGTATCGTGCGCGAATATGAGTCGATGGTGGCTGAATTCGGCCTGACCGTGATGGATGCTACGCTTCCCATTCCCGAACAACAGCGCCGTATGCGTGAACTGGTCAGGCCCTATTTACAGGGCGTGCGCCGTCTGCGACCCCCTAGAGAAGAACTGGTCCAGCATAGTGCTGAACTTGAAATAACGACTGACAGCACGAATGGTCGGGTCAATGCTTTGCAGGGCGAGCGTAAGGCATCGTCTTTGCAATGATACAGTTCGTTTCCCGCCTGTTTTCCATTGTAGGGAGGATGCCTTGCGCTCGCCCTGCTGGTTCGTGTGATTAGCTCTCATCTCTGATATCAGGATAACGTATGACAAAACTGGAATTTTACGGGATTGATGCCATCCATCTGCGCGAACAGAAGGAAGTTTTACCGGGGCGGCTGATCGTGATTGAGGGTACCGACGGCGTGGGACGCTCCACACAGTTGCGCCTGCTCCGTCCCTGGCTGGAGAGCAGCGGCTACGCGGTGGTCAGCACCGAGATGACGCGCTCAGAACTGGTGGGAGCGGGATTGAAGCAGGCGAAGGAAGGCCATACGCTCGGCCCGATTACACTCAATCTCTTCTATGCCACCGATTTCGTGGATCGTTTTGAACGCCAGATACTGCCCGCTCTGCGCGCCGGCTTTATGGTGCTGACCGATCGCTACATCTATTCACTGATCGCACGCGCGATTGTGCGTGGGGCCGACCCCGGCTGGATTCGCTCGATCTATGGGTTGGCGCTCAAGCCTGACGCTATCTTCTACCTCAAAATTAGTGTCAGCGAGTTGATCCCGCGCGTTTTACAGGGCGGCGGTTTCGACTACTGGGAATCCGGGATGGATATGCGCCTGGGTAACGATCTTTATGAAAGTTTCGTCAACTACCAGTCCAGATTGCTTGCCACCTTCGATCAGATGATCGACGAGTACGCCTTCCAGGTCATTGACGCCGCGTTACCCGTCGAGCGCATTTTTGAGCAACTCAAGCAGCGCATCATACCCCTTCTGCCACAGGGATAAAAAAATAAGAAGGTGAGCGGGGTCTGATACCCGCTCACCCCCATTCGTATTACTCCTGGCCTATCCCTTGTCGTAAACTCCCTACATGTGCTATAGTTCTTAGGAACAAATTTTGTCGTTATCCCATCAATTGGAAAGACTATCGGTGGAGGGGTGGCTTTACCATGCCTGCCGAGGCCGAGGATATAGCTCCAGTTGTTGGGCAAAGGAGGTGAGGGACATGGACGCTGGCCCCAGTCATAGTAGGCTGGTCGTTCGCATTTGTCTGTTTCTGGGAGTGTTCTGCTCCTCATCGAGTAAGTCTTGCTGGATGGATATGCCTTGAGCCTGTGATTGATAGCATGTTGGCCTGATACCCACGAGGGGTATCGCTGCATATAGCAACCTTCCTATCCAGGCGTTTTCTAACCCACCGCCTTACTCGATGAGCCTTGACCCTGTCAGGTGAGTAATCGAGTAAGAATCTCTCCCGTTTGCCAGTTCGTCCTCTTGCCACTACACTCGTGGCGTCCCCGGTAACATGTTGGCAAAGTACGTCAGTGGCGTGTTCTTGTGCCAGGAAACACGTGGGAGGGCGTACTCTGCTCCTGGAACCACTGTTACGATGGTGGATAACTTCGCCACTTATACACAATTTCTGTGGATAAGTGTGCGTCAATATGGCTTTCTACGCACAACTCTTTGTCGGTGCAAACGAAAGGCGGTGGTACCAATGATCTTTTTGAGCGCACTGCTCCGCAAGAGCGTTTATGATAGCGAGGGACATCGGCTGGGAGGCCTGCGCGATGTCTCGGTTTCATTGCATGAAACATTTCCGGTCGTTACGGCTTTGATCGTCCATCCTGCACTAAGCAGCAGCAGCAACGATTTGCTGATTCCCTGGTCCTGCGTGCGCAGCATCGAGGAGCCGCGCATTGAATTGACCGTGCCCCAGGCACAGTTGCCCACCTATACGCCGCAGGACGATGAACTTCTGCTCAGGCGCGATATTCTGGATAAGCAGATTGTAGATACACAGGGCTATCGCGTGGTGAAGGTCAACGATCTCAAACTGGCGCAGATCAAGCGCACGGCTCGGCTGGTGGGGGTGGATATCAGTACAAGCGGCCTGCTACGCCGTCTGGGCATTGAGGCACCGTTCGCAGCGCTGAGCCGCGTGCTACCCTTAAAAATGGAGGAGCGCATCGTTACCTGGAACTATGTCGAGCCGATTCAGGTGGTGCGCCAGGGTGCGGTAACGGGCCAGTTGACGCCCGCACTGGCCGGTGTGGGTGCCAGCGGCGTGATACCGCAGGTGCAATTGAATGTCAGCCATACCAAACTGGCCGATCTGCGCCCCGCCGATATTGCCGATATTCTGGAGCAACTGGACGTTGAGGAGGCCGGGGCCGTGCTGGAACAACTCGATATGGAGACGGCGGCCGATGCTCTCAACGAGGTCGAGTACCCGCGTCAGTCTGCTTTACTTAATGAGTTGGGGCCGGAGCGTGCCTCTGACCTGCTGGAGCGGCTGGCTCCCGATGATGCAGCCGATATTCTGGCCGATATTCCGCACGAGCAGGCCGAGCAACTGCTCAATCTGATGCCTGCCGACGAAGCGCAGCCTATTCGTGAACTGCTGCGCTATGGCGCGGAGACGGCGGGCGGCATCATGACCACAGAAGTGCTGGCCTTGCAGCAGGACAAGACGGTCGAGGACGCGCTGCAATATCTGCGCCAGCACTCAGAGCATCTTGAGATGATCTACTACCTCTACGTGGTCGATGAGCAGCAGCATCTGGTAGGCGTCGTCTCGCTGCGCCAGCTTGTCACGGCCGAGCCGGATACGCCCATGCGCTCGCTGATGAACCCCGATGTCATTAGCGTCACTACCGAAACCGATCAGGAGGAGGTGGCGCGTATCATTGCTCGCTATGACCTGCTCGGCGTGCCGGTGGTGGATAGCGAGCGCAAGCTGGTGGGACTGGTCACAGTCGATGACGTGATTGATGTGATCCACGAGGAGCAAGCAGAAGATTTCTCTGAGTTGACCGGAGCCGATGTCGAAGAGGCCGAGGAAGAGGAACATTTTTCGTGGCGTAGCGCACTCAGTCGCTTCTCCTGGCTGGCGCTCAACGTCGTGGCGGGCTTTGTGCTGGCAATCATCCTTTTTACAGTGTTTCGTCCCTTGCTCACGGCGATCAGCGCGCTGGTGCTGTTGCATAGCACGCCGTTTTTCGCTGTCGCAGCGCCTTCCCATCAGGGTCTTATCCTGTTTGCTATTCTTTGTCTGGTGCCGATGCTGCTCTTGACCAGTGGTAGTGCGGTCTCGCAAGCGCTCGGTATCGCGGGCTGGCAACTGCGCTCGGCCAGTGGCAGAGATTTGTGGGACAGCATTGCCCGCGAGTTGCAGTTGGGAACCACCGGAGGGGTGTTAGCCAGCATTCTGGCCGGTCTGTTAAGCTGGCTGCTTTTCCACCTGCTCCTTTTTAGTGTCATTGTGGCCTTCGGCTTTGGCCTGACGCTGCTGGTTGCCACCTGTTGTGCTCTGTTGCTACCCAACCTGTTACAGCGTTTCCGCCTGCGTGGCAGCCTGATCGCCGCGCCGCTCCTGGACCCGGTGATCGCCGTCATCAGCCTGAGCGTCTTTCTGAGCATCTCGCTTACCCTGGTCAGCCAGATGCAGCCCTAACCAGAAGAGAAATTCTTTGTTGCCGTCGCGGCCACGAATGGGTGACTCGATCACGCCGCGTACTTGCAGGGGCGTATGGGCGGGAATCCATTCCTGAAGTTCGCGCAGGACACGCTCATGGATGGCGGGGTCGCTGATGACGCCGCCACCGCGATCCGCTTCGCTCTTGCCCGCCTCGAACTGCGGCTTGACCAGCGCTACAATCCAGGTGTCTTCATTCTGTGCCATCAGGGGTACCAGGGCAGGCAGCACCAGACGCAGCGAGATAAAGGAGACATCGATGACAGCGCACTGCATCGGCTCCGGCAGCGTGGTCAGGTGACGAATGTTGGTATGTTCCATCACGACAACACGCGGGTCGTTGCGCAGCGTCCAGGCCAGTTGACCATGCCCGACATCGACGGCGTAGACACGCCGCGCACCGCGCTCCAGCAGACATTGCGTGAAGCCACCGGTGGAAGCTCCCACATCAATGGCTACGCGGTCGCGTGGATCAAGCTGAAAGATATCCAGGGCCTTCTCCAGCTTCAGACCACCACGACTGACGTATTTCAGTTCGGGCGTCGTCTCGGCCAGACGGCAGGTCGCGTCCAGCGCGATAAACGTACCGGGCTTATCGACCAGCCGCTCATCGACGTAGACCTGCCCGGCCATGATGAGGGCGCGGGCGCGTTCCCGACTGGGGGCCAGACCGCGCCGCACCAGTGCCACGTCCAAACGCTCCTTCTGTATTGCCATAGTCTCTCAATATCTCTACAGGTGGTGATAAATCAATGCGCCCGCGCCGACCAGACCGGCGTTGGTGCCAAGTTGCGCCATGACGATTTTAACGGCCTCATAGGGCACACGCATGGTACGCTCACGCACAATGCGCTGCACCGGAGCGAGCAGCAGTGAACCCATTTGCATGACGCCGCCGCCCAGGATCAGTATGTCGGGATTGAAAATATGCAGGATGTTGACGATGCCTGTCGCCAGCGCTTCCGCCGTCTGCGCGATGATCTCGCGCGCCAGGGGAATGCCCGCCTCGGCGGCCAGCGCGACGGTGCGCGCGTTGACATGCGGTGCAGCGACACGCTGATCGTAGGGGGTGTCGGCCCCGTGATCTTCCAGGCTTTCATGCGCGAGGGCAAAGGCCAGCAGTTCGTCGCCCTGGCCCAGGGCAATCGCTTCGTTAGCGCGCAGTGCAATACCGGTGCCGGAGGCCAGCCGTTCCAGGCAACCGATATTCCCGCAGTTGCAGCGTGGTCCATGCATGTCAATGGTCATGTGGCCCAGTTCGCCCGCCGTGCCACTCACTCCATCGAGAATTTTGCCTTCGGTGATAATGCCGCCACCAATACCGGTGCTGATGGTCAGATAGACCAGATTATGCGCGCCCTGGCCCGCCCCGAACAGATATTCGCCGAGCGCGGCGGCGTTGGCATCGTTCTCGATGTAAATAGGCTTGTGAAACTCGGCGCGCAGGATGTCGCCCAGCGGTGTGTTCTGCCAGCCCGGCAGATTGGGTGGTGCGAAGACCACGCCGGTGCGGCTATCCAGCGGCCCCGGCGCGCCCACGCCGATGCCTGTGATTTGTTCAATGCTCACGCCTGCCTCGTCGAGCGCCTGCCGAATCGCGGTGCAGATACGCGGAATGGTGCGTTCAGGGGTAGGGTTCACGCCGGTCAGCAGGCCCACGCGGGAAAGCAGCGTTGCGCCACGCATAACCGCCGTGCGTATCTGTGTGCCACCCAGGTCTACGCCCACCACCAGCGGCAGGCCTGCGGTGTCGCCGACCCCCTCGACATCTTGCCCTATGCTCTTCTCTGTCATTATATCCCCTCGTCGTGAAAGTTTTGCCCTGATAATATCCCATTTTGGCAGGTGGGACAAGAGAAGTCCTGTCTCCTCATCGATGATTTGGCAGGCCCGGTATACTGTTTTAGGAAGAAACATGTGGGCCTGAGCCGGAATGAGCTTCCCATAAGGGATGTATGATGGAAGGGATATGATGGTATGACGCTAGAGCAGTATTGGGCTATTTTACGTAAACAGTGGCGTTTAGTTATATTTTGTTTTTTAGTAGTAGGTGTGGCGTCATTTATCGGCAGTAAGTTGATGCGACCGGTCTACCAATCATCGGTGCTGGTGCAGATTGAAGTGACTTCCAATAGCAACACGCCCGCCGACTATACTGCATTGCTCGCCAGTGATCAACTGGTACAGACGGAAGCGGCGCTGGCAACCAGTAACTCCGTGCTGAGCGCAGTGGCAGCACATTATCCAGGCCTGACTGCCGCTCAGCTTGCCGGTGAGGTAAGTACAAGCCCCAAAACCAACACGCAGCTCTTTGAGATTGACGTGGTTGATCCAGACCCCACGCGCGCCGCGCAACTTGCCAACGACATCGCTGCCACCTTGATTAAGCAGCAGTCGCAGGCGATTGCACAGAATAATATTCAATCACAGCAACAGCTTCAGCAAGAGATTAATCAGACGCAGCAGCAGATCAATACTATCAATGCGAAACTTGCAGCGGCCCAGGCACCCGGCGGCGATCAGAGCCAGGTCAATGGCTTGAAGCAGCAGTTAAATAGTCTACAACAGCATTATGATCAGTGGGAAGCAGCGCTGGCGCAACTTGAACTGGCGCAGGCGCAAAATGGCGATTTTCTGCGTATAGCTCAGCAGGCTCAACCGGCCAGCAAACCGGTTCGCCCCAATGTCATGCTGGATACCGTTGGCGGCTTTGTAGTCGGTCTGCTGCTGGGTCTGCTGCTGGCGTTGCTCTATGGGCGCTTCGATACGCGCGTGCGCAACGCGGACGAGGTGACACAATTGCTGGAATGGCCGGTGCTGGCCTCTATCTGGCATGCTGACTCCGCGAAGCAGGAGCAGGTGATTAATCCCACCAAACACGATCCCAACGTGGAGGCATATCGCATCTTGCGCACCAACATCGGCTTCTCAAGCCTCGATAAGCCATTGCGCACTCTGCTGGTTTCCAGTTGTATCCCTGGCGAGGGGAAAAGTTCGGTTGCAGCGAACCTGGCTATTTTTATGGCGAATGCGGGCAAAAGCACGCTGCTGATCGATGCCGATTTGCGTCTGCCATCCCAACGCAACATCTTCGGCCTGGCCCCCGATCAGCCAGGACTGAGCAACGCCATCCTGGCTATGAATGCGCCCGCAATGCCCAAAGCGCCGACCTCGCGTCAGTTTTTCACGCCCTTACCGGTCGCACAGATGCCAAACGGTGCAAACGCAGGCGAACAATTGCCACTAGAACCCTTCATCCACACGGTCGGCATTCCAAACCTGTGGGTTATGCCTTCTGGTCCCCTACCACCGAACCCTTCGGAACTGCTGGAGTCAAAATCGATGCAGCGCCTGCTGAAGCTGCTGGAAAATTCGAGCATCGAGGTCGTGATCTTCGATTCTCCCCCGCTGCTCGGCCTATCCGACGCCAGCATTCTCGCCTCGAAGGTCGATGGTGTGTTGCTGGTGATCGACATTTCGCGCGCCAGACGCCCCCAGTTTAAGCAGGTGAAGCAGATTCTGTCGCAGGCCAACGCCCATGTGCTGGGCTGCATCGTCAACAAACAGCGCCACAACCGCGAAAATTCGGCCTATGGCTACTATTACTACTATGGCCATAGCGACGAGCCGAAAGGCAACAACCCGCCCATCAGTAACGGCCAGCCCGTCTCTCCGCCGCCTATCTCGATGCCGACGGGTGTACCGCTGAGGGGGAAGCAGTAGGAAGAAACCATAATTGAACAGTTATAGCAAGTGTAAATGAGGGGAAAGCATGCAGCACTGCTGCAAGTTGCCGCTGCGTCTCGTGATCAGGAGAAAGTAGTGACCCATGACAACATCTTATGACGCGGATGGCGCTGAACATCCTCCGACTGTGCATAAGAAAAAGCTGGTCAGGCAGTTTCGTCTGGCTCCTTTAGAGGTCATAGAGGATAGAGAAGAGCAGGACATCGTTGATATGCCTGATGCTAATCTCCTGCTGTTCGCGGATATGCCCACGCTTGTGCTGCCGCGCATCGGCCATAGCAAAGGTATTGCGAGCAGCAATGCACAAAGTGGAGCAGGTACGTCAACAGCGTTTGAACATGACAGGCACTATTCCCCTCTGTGTGACGAGGAAACGCTGATACTACCTGTTACACATGTATCAAAAACAGGTACGCTGGTTGGCGTGCGCGGTGCTGAGCAGCAGCATTACACCGCATATATTCGCAACCTCATCACGAGTTCGGGCATTTACGCGCTGTCTTCGCTGGCCTCACCCCTGGTATCGCTCGTGCTGGCACCGTTTTTAACACACCATCTGACCCATACCGATTATGGTGCGCTGGCGGTTCTGAATACGGCTATTGCTCTACTGGCTGGAATCACTCAGCTTGGTCTGGGTTCGGCCTTTTTTCGCTCCTATAATTATGACTATGAGACGATGCCGGATCGTTTGAGTGTGCTGTCAACAACTATTGTTCTGTTATTTGGTACCTCTTTCCTTATTGCTGTCATCATGCTAGTAGGTGCCACTGGTCTGGCAACTCTACTTTTAGGGAGTAATTTTTATAGCTCCGATATCTCTATTGCCGGTGTGATAATTCTGCTCCAAAACCTGAGCATCCCCGGTTTTGCCTGGTTGCGCGCCGAGAACCGCGCTGTATTCTTTTCATTGCTCTCTATCATGAATCTTGCTCTCTCCCTGGGTGCTAATATCGGGCTTGTAGGTTTCCTGCATATGGGTATAGCCGGTTCGTTGCTGGCAACGGGCTGTGGCTACGCCTTCGTGGCCCTCTGTACCATTCCTGTTATGCTCTGGCGCGCTGGTTTGCGGCCCCGCCTCGATGTGGCACAAGGTTTACTCTCCTTTGGTATACCGAATGCTACCAATTTCATTGCGGTGTGGGTGCTACAATTATCGGATCGTTTTCTTTTAGGTCGCCTGGGATCGCTCTCGCAGACGGCCAGCTATGCGGTAGCTTACAGCCTGGGCAGTATTGTGAACGTCGTGGTGCTTTCGCCATTTACGTTGGCCTGGCCCTCGGCAATGTTTAGCATTGCAAAAAGGAGGGATGCTGCAAAAATCTTCCAGACGGTCTTCCGCTGGTATTGTGTCATCCTCTTCTTGTGTGCTTTTGCTCTGGCGCTGGTCGGCTTGATTGTACTTACCTGGTTCTTTCCGCCCTCCTACCATTCAGCCGCGCCGGTTATCCCCACCATCGTTTTTTCTTCCGTCTTTTATGGCCTGTATAACTTCTTCACCACAGGAATTTCTGTAAGACGCCAGACATGGTATGCAGTATTCTTTACCGCAGCTTCAGCGATTGTAAATCTCGCGCTTAATCTGTATCTTATCCCTCTCTATGGCTCGATGGGAGCGGCAATCTCAACGTTTATTGCCTATGCTGTACTCGCGGTTATTGCGTATATAGTGAATCAGCGTATCTATCCCATTCCATTTGAAATGGATTCACTGCTCATTGAGATGCTGGTGGGTCTTACCTTGTTCATCAGTAGCACTCTGCTAGCGCAGCAGCAGAGGGGTTATGGTAGCTATGCGATCTATGGGGTGGCCCTTATTCTTTACGGCATCGTGCTAATTACTTTTGAACTGTTCAAGGGGCGTATCGACATACGTAAGGTTCAACAGAAGGATTTTAAGCTATGGAGGCATTAACTCTTTTCAAGAAAACTATGAAAGCAGATACGCAGGAAAACGTTTCTGTAAAGGTGTGTATGCATGTCAGAGGAGTGGCACGTACCGATGGAAGGGTACTGCGTGAGGCTTCTGCTCTAGTAGAGGCCGGTTGTGCCGTCACTATTGTGGATATTGAGCATGATCTCAGCCGACCTGCCGAAGAGGATATGGATGGTGTTCGCCTGGTTCACCTCCTCAAGCCGCACTGGTTTATTCCGCCCCATTCTACGGCGCGTCGCTTCATCAGGTCACTTGGTAAGCTTATCAGTACTACAGTTAAACTGTTGCAGGTATCTGCTGATGTGTACCATGCTCATGACGACAATACTCTGCTGCCTTGCTACATTGCTGCCAGGTGGCGTCGGAAACCCCTGGTATTTGATGCGCATGAGATGCCTTTAAGCTGGCTAGAGAGTATGGCCTGGAGACCGCTACGTGCCTTGCTCATGTGTTTCTTTACTCACCTTTTACAGTATTGTGCTGGTGTTATTACTGTCTCTCCTCCCATAGCTGAAGCTATCCGTGAATATTATCGTGTCTCGTCAGTCACGCTTGTGCGTAATGTTCTTGCCTACAGGCAGGTGGCGAAAAGTGATCGCTTACGTCAACTGTTAGAATTGACATCTGAGACACGTATAGCTCTCTATCAAGGCAACTTACAGGCAGATCGCGGGCTGGAGCTGTTGGTGCATGCAGCAGCATATTTGCGTGAGAATATTGTCCTGGTGCTGATGGGTAAGAATATTGGAAATGCACAGACCCAACTTGAAGCGCTAATCTCCACTAAGAAAGTCGGCAATCGGGTGAAACTGCTGGCTCCTGTTCCCTATCAAGAGCTATTGGATTGGACAGCTTCGGCTGATGTCGGTTTGATCGTATATGAATCAGATTCTGCAAACATACGCTGGTGCCTTCCTAATAAACTTTTTGAATATTTAATGGCAGGTCTGCCGGTTCTAGCCTCTTCTCTTGAAGCAGTAGAAGAGATAATCACGATGTATGCCGTTGGTAGGATTATACCTTCACTTACACCAGCAGAGGTTGGCGCTGCTATCAATGCTATACTTGCAGATAGTGCATCTTTAGAGTATATGCACCAGAATGCTTTATGTGTAGTGCAATCTGAGCTTTGTTGGGAGCGGGAAAGTCAACAACTCATTAAACTCTACCAGCGTCTCCTGAAAACGGGCCGTGATGAAGCTGCTTTATTGCTGAACCGCAGTGAATTGACTATAAGGTAAGAGATAATATTATGCGTATTCTTCAAGTACACAATATTAATCAGGTACCACAGATGTTCGCAGAAGATTTGCGAAAACGTGGCCATGCCGTGACCATTTATGAGCCAGATCTGACAGGCGGCTTCGCGCCGTTAGCGCTGAAAATGGCACTGATGCCTCGGCGTCTTCTGCACATGCGCCATATCGTCGGTAAGCTTAATCAAAAGCACTTTGATATTGTACATATTCACTGGGCAAGCTATGGCATTCTTGGTCTACTGAGTCAGGTACCATATGTGGTTCATTGTCATGGAGATGATGTGCGTAAGCCTACTTTTCGCCTCATTTTAGAGCCTATTATTAAACAAGCAGCAGGTGTTATAGGAATTACCCCTGATTTGATACCGGTATTACAAACGATGTCACCTGATGCTGTTTTTCTTCCTGGCCCGATTGATACTGATGTCTTTGTGCCATCCTTGTCTAAGCAAGCAATTCAGGCAGAATGTAAAACTATCTTGCTTTTTTCACGCCTTGATATGGATAAAGGGTCTGATATTGCGTTTAACGGTCTAGCACGATTCACGCAACGTCATTCCGATGTACTGGTAAAGGTGCTTGATTGGGGACCGGAAAGGCAAAAATATAAGCAATTATATGGCGATTATTTTGAATTTATTTCATTAGTTATACCCCAAAAAGTGCCATACTTACTACAAGCAGTTGATGTCGTTATCGGACAATTTGTGGCCGGGGTTCTGGGTTTTTCAGAGCTACAAGCTATGAGTTGTGCGAAGCCTGTGATAGCTGCGTTCAGGTACCCTGATGCCTATGCTGTTCCTCCTCCTCTATTCCAGGCTACTAATGCAGAGCAAGTAGCAGAACAGTTAGAATATATCTTCTTGCATCCCGCTGAGGCGCGGGACGTAGGAATGAGGGCGCGTGAGTGGGTGATTGCACACCATAGCCGCCAGATGTTGGCCGAGCGTCTTGAGAAGCTTTATCTCTCGATTCTGGCATAGCGAGAGCTTTTGAGTATTGAAGGGTAGATGTGTAATGTGTGGTGTAGCTGGTATCATTCGAGGCCGAACGGCAGACGTTCCTGTGGGCGTGATAGGAAAGATGCTCGCCGCGATCAGTCATCGCGGGCCGGATGATGAGGGGGTGGTGTTTCTCTCTCGTGAGGTAGAACAATGGCGGGTGTGCGCTGAAACAGAGGCACACTGGAGCGTGGCGCTTGGCTCGCGTCGCCTCTCTATCCTCGATTTAAGTTCCAGCGGGCATATGCCGATGACGTACCGCGAACAACTCTGGATTGCCTATAATGGCGAGGTCTACAACTTCGTTGAACTCAGAACTGAACTGGAAAAGCTGGGTTATAGCTTTCGCTCCTCGTCCGATACAGAGGTTATTCTTGCAGCTTACAGTGCGTGGGGGACAGAATGTTTCGCACGTTTTCGCGGCATGTGGGGACTGATCATCTTTGACAACCAGCGTAACGAAGTGATTCTTTGCCGTGACCGCCTCGGCATCAAGCCGCTTTACTTCTGGCAAGGTGCCGGACAAATCGTGATCGCCTCGGAGATTAAACAATTTCATCGGTTCCCCGGCTTTATACCACACTTGAATATGGCCAGCACCGTAGAATACCTGCAAACCGGCTATGAGGAGCCGGAGCGCAGCTTCTTCCGTGATGTACAGGTTGTACCGGCGGGTTGCTGGTTGCGTATTCCACTCAGCACACTGGTACCCTCAACACCGGTCAGCTACTGGTTTCCCGAACGTGTGGCCATTATGGTGACAGATGCTGACGAGGCGGGAAAGCTGTTTGTGAACAAGCTGCGCGAGAGCGTGCGTCTGCACCTGCGTAGTGACGTGCCGGTGGGCTGCGCGCTCAGCGGTGGCATGGACTCCAGCGCGATTGCAGCGCTGGTTAATGAGTGCAGGAACGGGCAAGATGCCCCACTCCATACCTTTAGTTGTGTCTTTCCGGGCGATGCACTCAACGAGCAGGAGTATGTTGAGGCTATGCTAGCTCATATACACGCGCAGCCGCATTACGTGATCCCGTGCGCTGAACATTTTTTGAGCGAACTGGATACCTTCCTGTACATACATGATGAGCCGGTCGGCAGTCTGTCGGTCTATGCATCGTACTGCATTGCGCGTCTGATGCGAGAGGCGGGCATCCCCGTAACGCTGAATGGGCAAGGCGGTGATGAATTGTTTGCCGGTTACTGGCAGTCATATTTCTTGCACCTGCGTGCGCTCGCCGGGCAAGGTCACATCTTTTCCCTGCTCAAGCACTTCGCGGGCACTATGCTGGGCCAGGGCAATCCGCATCTGCTGGCACAAATTCCGCTCATGGTGCGACGCTATTATGCTCGCCGTCAGCCAGCAACGCTGATACGCCTGCGCCCCTCTGTTGCAACGGCGTATACGCCTATGCTGGAAAAGGTACTCGCGCTAGGCGAGCAGGCATGGCGCGTGGCCCAGATTCGCACCATGACCTTGCCGCGTTTGCTTAAATGGGATGATCGCAATTCAA
This sequence comes from Ktedonobacteraceae bacterium, assembly GCA_034436045.1. GTDB lineage: Bacteria > Chloroflexota > Ktedonobacteria > Ktedonobacterales > Ktedonobacteraceae > H111-94. Next base: position 36,434 of record DAOTVZ010000283.1, read on the forward strand.
TGGCATTCTCTGTCGAGGGGCGCTATCCTTTTCTGGATCACGAGCTGATCGAACTGTGCTTATCGTTCGCACCACAGACACTCTATCATAATGGCTGGACAAAGTGGCCTCTGCGTCTCGGTATGCAAAAAATTCTACCGAAGAAGATTCTCTATCGTCGCACAAAGTTTGGTTTTGAAGTGCCGCAGGATGCCTGGATTGCCGATGGCTTGCGCGCGGAACTGCAACGCTGGCTCAGGCAGGAGCGCCCTTTGTGGGAGTATGTCGCGCCGCGTGACGTGCAGTCTCTGGCCGGGCGATGCTGGCGTGGCAAGGGCAGGGAGTACGGTCAGACACTATTTCGTCTATTCGTTTTTGATCGCTGGCTTGAGTTATACAACGTGGTGAGGTGAGGACGGTTGATCGACATACATTTACATATTTTGCCGGGCGTTGATGATGGGCCGAAGACGATGGAACAGACTTTGCAACTGGCGCGCGCGCTGGTGCAGGAGGGAATACACACAGCCATCGCAACGCCCCATTACAATGATGAATTTCCACAACGTCCAGCAGCAGAGATCCGCGAGCGCGTGGGTGAGGTTCAGCAGGAGCTTGAGCGGTATGCCATTCCTTTGCGTCTTTTTGCCGGTCACGAGGTACTGATCAGTCCCGCGTTGCTGGAGGATGTTCAGACCGGGCGTGTGGCAACGCTCAATGGGGGACGGTACCTGCTGCTCGAACTCTGGAACAGTATGTGGCTGCCCGACACCGAACGCATTATCTTTGCACTGCGAACAATCGGCATTATTCCGGTACTGGCGCATGTGGAGCGTTATCGGGCCATTCAACAAGATCATAGCCGCCTCAAAGCTCTCTTGCAGCAAGGAGTGATAGCGCAGATCACAGCCAGTAGCCTGATTGGCTTGCAAGGCAGAACGATCAGGCGCTGCGCCGAGGCCCTGCTCAAGGAGGGGCTGATTCAATGCATTGCCTCAGATGCGCATGGATTGCATACCCGCCCCCCACGTGTGGCGGAAGGCTTGCAATGCGCGGCGCGTATGCTTGGGCGTGAGCGTGTCCACCAGATGGTCGAAATCTGTCCGGCGGCAATACTCAATAGTACCAGCATATTTTGAGATCGCTTTATACTATACTACAGCAGAGATGATATGTATGGGATCATATTCCTCTAACATATGAAGTGACCTGCTTCGTTGCTTGCGAGAGAATATTCTAAGCAATAATAGAAATAGATGAATGAGAGTCATATCTGCTGAGAAAGGACGAGAGTTCATGATTCCTGTGGCGCGTCCATTATTTGGGGAGCGTGAGCAAGCCGCCGTCGCCGCCGTTCTGCACACGGGACAGGTGGCGCAAGGGCAGCAAGTGGAGGAGTTTGAGCGACGTTTCGCGCAGGTCTGTCAGGTGGCCGATGCGGTAGCAGTCTCTTCGGGGACGGCGGCTCTGTATCTGGCCCTGCTGGCGCACGAGATTGGCCCCGGCGATGAGGTAATCACGACGCCGTTCAGTTTCGCAGCTACCGCCAATACTATTCTACTGACGGGAGCCACGCCCGTTTTTGTCGATATTGAGCCTGACACGTATACACTCGATCCGGCACTGGTCGAGGCGGCGATTACTGCGCAGACGAAGGCGATCATGCCTGTGCATCTCTATGGGCATCCGGCTAATATGCCGCGCCTGCTACAAATAGCGCAGAAGCATCACCTGCTTATTATTGAGGATGCCTGTCAGGCGCACGCCGCCAGCATTGAGGGGCGGCCCGTGGGTAGTTTCGGCACTGGCTGTTTCTCCTTTTACGCGACAAAAAATATCACGACCGGCGAAGGCGGCATGGTTACTACCAATGACCCGCTCATCGCCAGGAGAGTGCGTTTGCTGCGCAGTCATGGACAGCAGGAACGCTATCGGCACATCGCGCTGGGCCATAATCTGCGCATGACCGAACTGCAAGGCGCGCTGGGCCTGATCCAGCTTGAGCGGCTGGAAGCATTGACGGAGCAGCGCCGCGCTAACGCTGCCTTCTTGACACAGCATCTGACCCGCAAGATACAGACACCAGTAGAGCGCGCGGGTTATCGCCATGTCTATCATCAATACACTCTTCGTGTGCCGCAGCGACGCGATACCTGGATGCAGCAACTACGTGAGAAAGGCGTGGCAACTGCCGTGCATTATCCGCTGCCTATTCATCGTCAGCCCTTCTATCAGGAACAATGTACGCTCTGGCGGGCCGTAAGTGCCGACTCATCCACAGCTTCAGTATTGCCTGTGGCAGAGCAGGCTGCACGCGAGGTGCTGTCCCTGCCGGTTCATCCCGCACTTTCAACGGATGACCTGCATACGATTGTGAGAGAGGTGATGAGCCTATGCGGCTAAAAGTGGCGGTAGTGGGAGCGGGGGCAATGGGTACAAACCATTTGCGCGTTCTTGCCGATTTCAATACAGAGCAGGTTGAACTGGTGGGCGTAGCGGAACCGGCGGAGCAGGCGTTGCACGCGGCTATGCAGCGTTTCCATATCGCGGGCTATCGGGATTATCGCGTATTGGTCGAACAGACGCGGCCCGATCTGGTGGCAGTGGTCGTACCAACACATCTGCACTTTGAAGTCGCCAGCTATCTGCTGGACATGGGGATCAATGTGCTGCTGGAAAAGCCGATGGCCAGTACGCCGGAGGAGGCGGAGACGCTGCTGCAACTGGCGCGTGTGCGCGGTGTGATGCTGGCTATCGGGCATATCGAGCGCTTCAATCCGGCGCTGGTCGCGCTCAAGCAGCGCATTACGGCAGGTGAACTGGGGCAGATTTTTCAGTTGCATGCGCGTCGCCTGGGGCCATTTCCGCCGCGCATCCGCGACGTCGGCGTGGTACTTGATCTGGCAACCCACGATATTGATGTCATGCGCTACCTGGTCGGGGCCGAGGTGACGCGCGTGTATGCTGAGACGCAGCGCCGCGTACATAGCTTACACGAAGACTCGCTACTCGGTATGCTGCGTTTTGCCAACGGCGCGGTCGGCATGCTCGACGTAAACTGGCTCACGCCAACAAAGGTGCGCGAACTGGCCGTGACCGGCGAGCGCGGCATGTACCTGGTGAATTATCTAACGCAAGACCTGTATTTTTATGAAAACGATTATAGCGCGAACAACTGGAAAGAGGTCAGTCATCTCACGGGCGTGAGCGAGGGCACGATGACCCGCTTGAAAGTACAGAAAGTTGAGCCACTGCGCCTGCAATACGAGGATGTGTGTACAGCAATTCGTACACAGAGCGCGCCCAGAGTGAGCGGTGCCGATGGCCTGGCCGTCTTGCGCATCGCCCATCAATTGATGGCCTCAACACATCCGCAGGAGACGGTAGGCCAGTCGGCTCAACAGACAATGAATGTGGGGGTACGCCATGCAGGATGATAGATTGGTGCGGTCTGAGCAGGCCAGGCCGATGACGGTGGCCGTAGTGGGCCTGGGTAAGATCGGTCTGCCATTGGCAGTGCAGTACGCGCAACACGGCTATCGCGTTCTCGGTTGTGATAGCAATGAACGTGTTGTTGCGGCTATTAATGCCGGGCATTCGCACGTGCAGGAAGAGGCGGAACTGGCGACTGCCGTGCCACGTCTGGTCAAAGAGGGTTTGTTGGCGGCTACCGGGGAGACAGCCAGGGCGGTACAACAGGCGGATGTGGTGGTCGTGATTGTGCCGGTCTGGGTCAATGAGCAGCACGAGATTGATTTTAGCGCGCTTGATGCGGCTACTGGCTCCATTGCACAGGGCCTGCGCGCGGGAACGCTGGTAATCTATGAGACGACGTTGCCAGTAGGCACCACAGCCCGGCGTCTGCGCCCGCTCCTGGAGCGCGGCTCGCAGTTGCGGGCCGGTGAAGATTTCTCCCTGGCCTATAGCCCGGAGCGTGTCTCTTCGGGCCACATCTTCCGCGATCTGCGCAGCTATCCAAAAATCGTTGGCGGCATTGACGAGCGCAGTACCGAACGCGCCGCGCACTTTTACCGCTCCGTGCTTGAGTGTACTGTGATGACGATGGCCTCATGTGACGAGGCTGAGTTTGTCAAGCTGATAGAGACGACATACCGCGATGTCAATATCGCGCTGGCAAACGAGTACGCGCGCTATGCCGATCAACATGGTTTGAATGTATTTGATGCGATAGCTGCTGCCAATACGCAGCCCTATTCGCACATTCATATGCCCGGTGTGGGCGTGGGTGGTCATTGTATTCCCGTCTATCCATATTTCCTCTTCGCCAATCCACTGGATGAAGGGTATGAGACACCCTTTGCGCTACCGCTGCTGGCGCGTCAAACCAATGATGTGATGGCCGAATATACCGTGCAGCGCGTCGAGCGCGCTATCGGCTCACTGGATACTCTGCCTGTGTTAATACTTGGTGTGGCCTATCGCGGCAATGTGCGCGAAACAGCTTTTAGCAGCGCGAAACTACTGCAAAAGGCGTTGCTGCGGCGTGGCGCTCAGGTCTATGCGCATGATCCTTTATTCAGTGATAACGAATTACGCCAGTTGGGCTATGTGCCCTTGCCACTGGGACTGGAAAGTGCTGTGTATGCCATCATTCTGCAAGGGAATCATCATGAATATGAAACGTTCGATTTCCACCGTTTCACACGCTGCAAGGTGGTAATGGATGGGCGGCACGCACTGAACAAGGCGGTGATTGAAGCATCTGGCATGCGCTATCTTGCCGTTGGCGACGGCAGTCCGCTGTAAGGATATGATTTATCAATATCTATCGCACAATTTATCGTGTATAAACATATTCAGAGCATTTTAGAAAGAGTATCATATCAAAATAGATTTGTGGGGAGTGAGGGGTTTGTATGCGTTGCGTGTCAATTGTGGGCGCGCGCCCACAGTTCATTAAAGCCGCAGTTGTGAGCAAGGCGCTGCGGCAGCATCACCAGGAAAAAATCATTCATACAGGGCAGCATTACGACTATAGTATGTCGGAGCAGTTCTTTGAGGAACTGACCTTGCCCACACCGGATTATCATCTGCATTGCGGCTCGGCCTCTCATGGGGCGCAGACCGGCTGTATGCTGGAGCGTATCGAGCAGGTATTGTTACAAGACCCTTGTGATTGGGTCATCGTCTACGGCGATACTAATTCGACGCTGGCGGGTGCGCTGGCTGCTGCCAAGTTGCACATACCGGTTGCCCACGTTGAGGCGGGCCTGCGCAGTTTCAATCGCGCCATGCCGGAGGAGATCAATCGCGTCGTGACCGATCATCTCTCCACGCGCCTCTTCTGTCCTACCGAAGTAGCCTGCCACAATCTGTTACAGGAAGGGATTGTGCAGGGTGTGGAGCAGGTTGGCGATGTGATGTACGACCTGCTATTGCAGATGTTGCCCGTGTTAGATGAACGTGGTGGCGCTTTGCTGCGTCACTATGAGCTGGTGCCGCAGTCCTACGTGCTGGTCACGGTGCATCGCGCAGCCAATACCGACGATGCGAACGCTCTGCGCTCCATCGCCGAAGCATTGAATCGCTTAACATTGCCCGTGATTTTCCCTCTGCATCCGCGCACGCGCGAGCGTCTCAAGCAGTACGACATCGTGTGGCAGAGCCATGTGCGTTTCATCGAACCGGTGGGCTATCTTGCCATGCTGGCTTTAGAGCGCTATGCGTATCGCATTCTGACGGACTCCGGCGGTGTGCAGAAGGAGGCTTTTTTCTTGCAGGTCCCCTGTATCACGCTGCGCGAAGAGACGGAATGGCCGGAGACGCTGGTAGATGGCTGGAACACACTGGTCGGCACGCGCTGGCCAGACATTCTCAGCGCGGTCGAGCAACCTCAACCGTGCTGGACACAGGGACATCCCTTTGGAGATGGCAAGGCGGCACAACGCATTGCGCATAGCTTGCAGGATGCAGGATGAGGTGGCATGTGATGGATACGAAGAACCATATTGTGTTTGTGACTCCTTATTATCCACCGGAGAAGGCCGCCGCCGCCGTGCGCGTCAGCGAAACCGCCGTTCGCCTTGCTCAACGGGGGTATCACGTGACCGTGCTTACCACGATGCCCAACTATCCATCGGGCATCGTGCCACCGGCATATCGTGGCAGACGCATCATGCGCGAGGAGCGTGATGGCGTTGATGTTGTGCGTGTATGGAGCTATATTACGGCCAACAAAGGGTTTTTGAAGCGCATTCTTGCGCAGCTTTCGTTTGGCTTGCTCGCTCCCGTGCTGGGTTGGCGCGCTATTGGGCATCCTGATCTGCTGCTTGTTCAGTCACCACCTCTCTTTGATGCGATTGCTGCTCTTATTCTATCATGGTTCAAAGGTTGCCCGTTTATCTTTATCGTCTCTGATCTCTGGCCCGAATCCGCTGTGCAGTTAGGGGTGTTACGCAACCGGGCCTTCATCTGGCTGGCGGAGCAGTTGGCCTGGTATACATATCGCAAAGCCGCTTTTGTCTGGGCACTGACAGAAGGGATTCGCCGCACCCTGGTTGAACGTGGCCTGCCATCGGAGCGAGTCTTCCTGCTGGCGAACGGTGTCGATATTCATAAATTCAGGCCAATGAAACGGGAGGAGGCACGGGCGCATTTTGCCTGGGGTGAGCAGTTTGTGGCGCTGTACGCCGGTACACACGGCCTGGCGCACGGCTTAACGACGGTACTGGATGCCGCTGAGCGCCTGCGTGACCATCCTGATATACGCTTCGTATTGGCAGGCGACGGAGCGGCTAAGCCCGAACTGATCGCAGATGCGCAAAGACGGGGTTTGCCGAATGTGACCTTTCTGGAAGCACAGCCGCACGAGTGTATGCCCTTGCTAATTGCCAGCGCCGATGCCTGCCTGGTACCATTGCGCAAGCTTCCACTGTTTGAGGGTGCATTACCCTCAAAAATGTATGAGATCATGGCCTGTGCGCGTCCAATTATTCTGGGTGTTCAAGGCGAAGCGTGCAATATTGTGGCAAAAGAGGCAGGTGCAGCCCTCGCAGTCGAGCCGGAGAACGCGCAGGCATTGGCAGAGGCCATCCTGTCTCTTCAAGCACAGCCAGAAATGGCGGCCCGTCTGGGCAAGCAGGGCCGCCGTCTGGTAGAGATGCGCTTCAGCCGCGATCAACAAATTGTTGTACTTGAAAAGTACGTAAATGCCATTTTAGGTAAGAATGCAAGACAAGCACAAGGCCAGCCGAGTGTGACTTGCGCTCGCTTTGATCCCTACTCCCTTTGGAGCAGAACAAGAGATGTTGTCTTCGGTCTCATCGGATGCCTGCTAATCGTGCTGTTGCTACCTCTGCTCGCTCCCCTGATCTACCTGGACTCGCCTGGGCCAATATTTTATAGCCAGGAACGGGTAGGATTGCATGGACGCCTGTTTCGTATTTATAAGTTCCGCTCAATGAGCGCAGAGGCGAGCCGTACCGGCCACTTGATGTGGGCACAGGTGCAGGACCCACGAGTTACGCGCGTAGGACGTTTCTTGCGCTGCACGCACATAGACGAATTGCCACAGATGTGGAATATCCTGCGCGGGGATATGAGCTTGATCGGCCCACGTCCTCCCTTACCAGCTTTCAGTTGCAAGCTGGAAAAGGCGCTTCCAGACTATCATCGCAGGATGATGGTGAAGCCTGGTCTGACCGGCCTGGCCCAGGTGAAGCACCATTATGGCGATACGCTGGAAGATGAGCGCACTAAGCTGAATTATGATCTGTACTACATTGCTCATCGTAGCTGCAAACTGGATATATACATTATTATGAAAACGATGATTGCGGTTATAACTGGCAATGGCCGATGAAGAGATATGCGTTTTGCACATGAACGAGAGGAGAAAAATCATGACTACACGAGCCGAGCGAGAAAAACATGCTTCGCTCAGCATGTCCGCCCGCTTCACCCTTATTTCCGTACTGCCATTTTTATTTTGCCTGCGCTGTGAAGACAAGAAGTTTTTAGCCAAAGCAGCAAGTGTAACCAGAGATCAATCATATACATAGCAAGGGGTAGATGATGATGAATACGAAGACATGGGTAGCTAGCATCATAAGAAGTGATGACCATAAGACATTTTCTTCTATCTTTCTACATTTTTTGTGGCTTGTACTGGCAGTTGTAATGTTTCTGGGGGGTATGGCTCTTGCCATGCTTTTAGAAGGGAAGTTTAGTTTCTATGGGCTTGATATTGTGGTGGGAATTTTTGGTTTGTTGGTTGTAGCAATTTTACTGCTTCTCAGACAGGAAAAATTAATAATCGCTCTCATTATTGTCATACACTTGTATATTGATTTATATTTTGGTGTTTTAGCTGCTGCTCTGATAATACCAATTATGTTATTACCTGTTTATTTTCTTCGCCGATCTCCTGCATCTCCCTGGGTAATGCCGCGTGCGATCTGGCTGTGGCTTCTCCTTCTCGTTCTTTGCATACCTGCTACGATCCAGGGAGGCGGCCTTTATAATTTCCTCTATTACTATTGTGACGTCTTTGCTGGTGCCTTACTTATATTCTGGCTAGGGATAGTTGTTGCCAATAATGAAATGAATATGCGCATGATTCTTCAGATGATAGCTGCTATCGGTACATTTTTCGCTATAGTTACTATCATTCAATTTATGACAGGAACATTGTTGTTCGGGTCATCGCGTTTTACTGATGAGCTTTTACAGACATCGGATTTTGCGCTTTTTAGTGGCTCTAGCATCTCTCGTGCAGGCTCTTTCTTCGTAAATCCAGATTGGAATGGAACATTCTTTAGTATCATGCTCTTTCTGCCGATTGGCCTTTTTATCCAAAGTTCTTCTCTGTTTGAAAAGATATTGTATTTTATCGAAATATTTCTTATCCTGATCGCCTTGCTTGCCACTTTTAGTACTGGTGCCTGGGTAGGAGCTTTTGCAGGTATAGCTGTCTTATTAATTTTGATAGGATACGTCGGGTATCGGCTAATTATGTTATGTCTCTTTGGGGTGATAGCGCTGGCAGGAGGAATTTTTTTCTCCTCGCAGATTAATGCCCAGCTTCAACATGCAACAGCGCCAAATGAGTTGGCACTACGCCAGGGGGTATGGCAAACCGCCATAAATGTGATTCGCACTTTTCCTCTGACAGGTATTGGGTTGAGCCAGCAAATTTATTTGCAAAAGTCCTCACTATATCAGGCCAGGACACAATATCTTCCTTTAGCACATCCCCATGATGCGTACCTGGAAATTGGAGCGATGGCTGGTTTACCAGTTCTTGCAGCGTTTTTAGCTGTTCTCCTCTTGGCATTGTGGTTAGCATTGCGTAACTGGATGTTGGCCGATCAGCGAAGTCGTCCCTTGATAGGTGCAGTCATAGCTTCTGTCTTTGCACTAAGTATCAATAGTATAAGCATTAATGGTTGGACGCTTCCTCCCCTGGCAGCATTAGGATGGCTGATTTTAGGTCTCGTTTCTTCTCCTTTGCTCAAAAAAAGTTTGATGAGTATAAAGAAAGAGGGGTAACATAATGAATTCAATCAACCGATCTTTGGCAGGTAAACACGTGCTGGTAACGGGTGGCGCTGGTTTTATTGGAAGTCATCTTGTTGACCGGCTGATACTGGAAAAGGTTAAACGGCTAACGGTAGTTGATAATTTTTTTCTAGGAAAACATATCAACCTCGCTGAGGCACGAAAAAAGATGCCGGATTTGCAGATTGTACATGCGGATGCCTCGAATGAGCAAGTATTGCGTAATGTCTTCTCGAAATTGAATGGAGTTGATGTGATCTTCGACCTGGCAGTCATTCCATTACCTACCTCGTTAGAGCGCCCGAAGTTTTGCTTCGATACAAATGTAATGATGACCTCGGTACTCTGTGAGCTGTTACGTGAGGGCTTGTTTGAAACATTAGTGCATTTCTCATCGTCAGAGGCATACGGATCAGCTAGAACTGTCCCAATGAGTGAAGATCATCAATTAGATCCTCTTACCCCGTATGCAGCTAGTAAAGCGGCAAGTGATCATCTTGTGCGCACTTATGCCACAACATTTGGTGTCGATGCCATCGTCCTGCGTCCATTTAATAATTATGGCCCTCGACAGAATGAACAACAATATGCAGGCGTTATCCCCACCATCTTAAAGTGCGCTTTTGAAGGGCGTGCTTTTACTCTCTTTGGTGATGGTCTCCAGACGAGGGATTATATTTATGTCACCGATACTGTTCAGGCGGCTCTCGACCTCTACAAAAATTCGCAAACAAGAGGGTTAGTGGTGAATATTGGCTCTGGTCGAGAAATTAGCATTATCAACCTCAAAACAAAGATTGAGCAAATTCTGGGATGGGAGATTCCTGTCCACCATCGTGACCCCCGGCCCGGTGATGTTCGTCGGCATCTGGCAGATATCACACTTTTAAAGAGCCTGGTTGAGTTTGAGCCGCAGGTATCGATTGATGAAGGTTTAAGGCAAACTATAGAATACTACCGTAATAGCTTATATACTTTTCATAAAGGAGAAAAGTGATGCGTTTGCTTGTGACAGGTGCCAACGGATTCATTGGTCGCAATATGCTTCTTGCCTTCCCACATTCCTGGGAAGTAGTAGCGCTTTACCGATCTGGTAATCATGACTTCCAGGCTTTCTTGAAAGCGCATCGGCTAGATCATGTGTACCCTCTAGCATGCGATTTGACAGATGCCTGCCAGGTTGAGCAAGCCGTTGGCCAGATTGGAAGAAATTTTGATACCTGTCTTGCACTAGCTAGCAATACATCCATTCCAGTTTCGATACAGCGTCCTATTTATGATCTGACGACGAACGTCAATGGCTTGCTTCACCTCCTTCAGGCCTGTACTTTTGAGCATCTTGTCTATCTTTCATCTGGCGCTGTGTATATAGGGTTATCAGGGATAGTTGATCCCACATCGGTGGTTTCGCCCACCTTGCCTTACGCTATATCCAAGCTGGCGGCAGAACACTATATACGCGCACACGTCATTCACCGCCATTCACCTACCTATGCTACGATCATCCGTTTCTTCGGGGCATACGGCCCTTATGAACCTTCACGTAAGCTATACACGAAACTCGTTCGACGGTTTGCTTTTGAGCGCAATCCCTATTTCACTGTCATTGGCGATGGAAAGAATTTTATCGATGCGATGTATGTCGGTGATGCAGTGAAGGCTCTGTTGGCTGTGTTAGAAAGGCCCCCCGCTGAGAAAGTTCGCTGCATTGACCTCGGTGTAGGAAGCGGCGACACGATCAATGAAATTGTCACGCGCGCCGCTCATCTCTTTGGCCTGGAACCAGTCATTAACCATGAAGGCTCTTCTGCTGAATATATTCAATTTGTAGTTGATCCTGAGCCTTTCAGGCTGGCTTATCAGTTCCTGCCATCTATCCCATTAGAGGTGGGCCTTATGCATCTCTTCACCCATCTACAGAAAGAAGACAAGCTATGAAGCTCCTTCGCCGCCTTATTTTTGGCGCTCCCATAGTGCATAAGCAGAAGCAAGCGACCCTTGAGCAGGTCTGTATCCCGATCACGGCGTTTCCGGTCGCGGGCGGAATGCGTTCTGTCCTCTCCGGCGTGGCTCAAGTCATGAGCGATCAGTGGCAAATCACCTATCTCACGTATTGCAAAGGCAAAGATACGCAAGGATTGACCATTAAGACGTTCGGCAGTGCAAAAACGCATCCCTGGCATTTCCCAAATGTCTGGTTCTATAGCTTCGCTGGCGCGGTCAAACTTCTCTCTTTACTGCGTCAAAACGCTCATTATGACCTTATTCTTTCACAGGATGGGGTCTTTACCGGTGCTTTTGCGGCCTTGATCGGTAAGTTGGCGGGAGTGCGCGTAGTTTGTATGGATCATGGCAATATGACCTGGTTGGAAAATCCTGCTTTGCGCGCGGAAAGAGCGCGGATGACTCAAACTCTTCCCTGGCCTGAAAAACTACTTTCTCGTGTACGTTATGCCTGTTATTGGGCATCACTGAGCCTACTGGCGGCCATTGCGACAAAATGCAGCGATCAGTTTCTTGTCGCAGGTGATGAGGTAGAAGAAGTTTACCGCAACCGATTTGGCGTACAGGCGAACCGCATCTTTCGTTATTCCTATATGGTGGATACATCTCGATTCAACCTGCTGGATGAAGACGCGAAAGCGAAGATACGTGCTGAGCAAGAGTTAACAAACGATCATATCATCATTACGATGATTAATCGTCTTGCGCCGGAGAAAGGGCTGGAAATTGCGTTGAATGGGATAGCTTCAGCGCTGTCTGAGCTTCCATCGGCAATCCGCACACGAGTGAGGGTAATTATAGCAGGGGATGGACCTATGCGCTCCCAGATCGAGGACTATATCCTCCACGATGGTCTGGAGGGGATTTGTATGTTATGGGGTGAGGCAACGCCATCAGATGTCATCAAGCTTCTTGCAATAACAGATATCTTTCTCTATGCAGGAACGCGAGGAACAAATTATTCAGTGGCGATTCTTGAAGCAATGGCTGCTGCTTGTGCAATAATTGCTTCAACCGTTCCCCTGTCGAACGCCAGATTACTCGACCAGGGACGAGGCATTGCTGTCAAACCTGGTGATGCTACTGCGATTAGTAAAGCACTTATTTGCCTCTGTAGTGATTTGGGGCTTTGTCGTGAAATGGGACAGAGAGCAAGAGCCTATGTTACGAATCACCATAATGCTGAGGTACTCAAACGCAGCATTTTACGCGCTACCTCCTTCATAACGACGATAGAGAAACCTATCTTTATGTTCTAGAGGCATATTTTACCGTTTCAAATATGTTTTAGACTGCCAGAGAGATAAAAATGTCAACACCTCAATTTCAATTCCGACCGACTATAAGCGAGCAACCAACGCTGAAAATCAAGGCCCGTATCCCTGGCAGGCGGCATGCTGCAAAATGGCGACGCTACCTCTTACTGTCTGTGCTGCTTCTCAGCGTGATAAGTGGCTCCCTTCTCTCTGTTATCGGCTATCTTATCTATCATGGGATGTATCAGCGTGATATGGGGCTGGCACGGCTGGGGATACAGCATGCACAAAAAGCTGAGGCTTTACTGCTTAGTTTGTCTCATAATCCCCTTGATGCACAGACGGTGAGTCAGGCGCAGCGAGAGTTATCACAGGCAAGCGCCAGCTTTAGCCAGTTACAGCGTGATCTCGCTTCCTTACCACCGGGGACGACGCTTGTTCCTGTCTATGGAACACGTGTCGAGACCATCGTCCATGTGGTTGCTATGGCCCAATCGCTCATCCAGGCCGGGCTAACCGGTTGTAGCATATTCGGTCTGCTAACAGCTCGTTTGCACGATCCTCTCAATCCACACGCTCAGGGCATTACGACCACCGATCTCTCAAGCATGTCGCGCGCAATACGCTCAATGCGGGCTGATCTCACAAATGCTGGCATCCAGCTAGCACAGGTTCAATCGGGTGAGGTGCAGTTCAACATGCAGCTAAGTAAAGTAGTGGCCGAGTTGCATACATACGTGCCAGAGGCGTTGAGGTGGGTACAGACTCTCGAACAGGCGTTGCCGGTGTTGCCAACGCTGCTCGGTGTGGGCACGTCGACCAATTATCTGATCGAGGTGCTCGACTCAACAGAACTGCGCCCTGGGGGCGGCTTCATCGGCAACTATGGCTATGCCACCCTTTCCGGCGGACGCCTGGTGGACGCACATATTACTGATGTTGATCTGCTCGACCGCCCCTTTGAGGCCGCCGGGAATACCATCGCGGTACCTGCACAATACAAATGGTTCAATGAAATTCTGGGGCCGGGAACCTGGAGCCTGCGCGACTCCGATCTGGACGCGGACTTCCCTACCTCGGCCCGTTATGCGCTCACCAACTATACACTGGAAGGTGGCACGCCACCTGGGCAGGGGGTCATTGCCATCACGCCGACCTTCATGCAACAAATCTTGCAGATTACGGGGCCAATTGCAGTGCCTGAATATGGTGATACCGTCACGGTACAAAATCTTATCCCGTTGATCCACGATCATCAGCTTGGCCCCAAAGCGGGCAGCGACCTGATCCCTTCGCCCGATGGCTACTCTTCGTTACGTAAGCGCTTCACCGCCATCTTAGCGCAAAACCTTCTCGCCCGCGTGCGCCAGCTTGCACCCACCGAGGCGGCAAAGTTTATGCAGGTATTTATCAATGGCGTGCGTACCAAAGACATACAGATATATTTCACGGCACCGGCTGTCGAACAATTACTAGCGCTCTCACACCTGGATGATGCCATCCAGAGTCCTGCCGGTGATAGCCTGATGGTAGTCGATGCCAACCTGTCACCCAACAAAGCCAACAGCTTTATTACCAGCACAATCAATGACCAGGTGACGATCAACACGCAAGGTCAGGTGATGCATCATATGACGCTCACCTATGCCTGGACTCTGCCAGGACAGAATTATGGCAATCCCATTTACCGCGACTATGTACAGGTCTATGTGCCACCGGAGAGCCAGTTGCTGACTCAGCAGGGCTGGCAACCCTACGGTATCACGTCGGCGCATGGGCGCGAGGTCTTTACCGGTTTCTTCACCCTGACCTTCGGCGAGACACATAGCATCACACTGGATTGGCGGGAAAAAGGCACAGTTGCGCATGACAGGAGTGGCTGGCACTATCGGTACCTGCTTCAGCGCCAGGCGGGTATCCTGCGCACTGTGCAGGTACACATAACACTCCCTGCCTGTGCCAATGATATTGTGCCATTTAACCATGAGTTGTTTGTGCCTCGGCAATCGCTTGTTCTTAACGAGCCTTTGACCCAGGACACGGCATCAGGTGTGGATTATGGCTGCCATACGCCTTGATCCTTGCCCGTAGCATCGATACAGAATATTCGTGAAAGGTATAGGGGTTGTGAAGCGGTTACATATTCTTTTGATCTCGCTTACCATCCTGGTTGTTCTCTTCATTGTTGCTCTACCTTTATTTATCATCTATCGTGCTACATCACAGCAAAATATTGCAAATGGGTCTGGTATAACACATATCCTGGGTGGTTTTGAAATTGCGACTTCTACGGCAGCTTCAAGGGCTGCCGCCGAGGGGGTGCAAGTAGTGTTTAACTATGGTACACCCCCCTCTGAGAATAGTAGTGTGGGCCAGAGGCTTCAGTCATTACATATGAAAGTGATAGATGGATATATTTCCAGCTATATGTATTATTACGAATGCCATCGCACAGCAGTGTTAAAACCTGCTCTCTTGAGACCGGGGCAGTACTGCCCATATGATTCACATCCAGATTTGACGAATGAAAATGTACTGCTAGCCACTATCGCTGCCCATCTAAAGCAGGTACAGAACAATCGCCTGATTACTGGTTATTGGGTGCTGGATGATTGGGTGAAGTGGGATGCGGGGAGCGCACGGTTACTCCTCATGAAAATTCATCAGCTTATTCAGCGGTATACACCAGGTCGCCCAGACATTTGTGGCTTCGGCGGCAGTATTGGATTGCACCAGGAGTATGGATGGAATGATTGGATTGCCGATAATTTCTCCCCTCAAGGGTGTGATGCGGTTGGCTTGTATGTATATGCCCCATCATATCCTGATACCACCCCTGTCACAGCTTCAAGCGACTATAACTGGTCGATGGCGGGACTGCTGTCCGCTATGTTTACGAGCTTACAGAGGCGCGGTTGGGATATAGCGAAAGAGCCTCTGATTGGCATAGGGCAGGCGTTTGGCGGCCATATGGCGCATAAAAAGGCTTATTGGATAATACCTGATGTGAAAAGTATGGTAACACAAAGTAAGAGTTTCTGTGAGCATGGAGCCACAAGCCTTGTCTTTTATGCCTGGAGTGATTCAGAATTTGGCCCTGCAACACAAACACCCATGAATAGCGCCGCCATCGCCAC
>DAOTVZ010000284.1:0-56346 GCA_034436045.1 Ktedonobacteraceae bacterium
CGCCACAGGTTTGTGAATGGGCAGTCACCCATCTACGCTACAAAAAACTTTGAGCCGCTCCAAGAAGCTAACCCTATTTTAACGGCGCGATACCATGCAGAATCGCCTCCACCACCAGACCGGCATGACGCTCTATCTCCCACTCACTATAGTCTAACACGCCTGCCGATAGCACATATGACTCAGTAAGCGATAAAACTAGCAGCGCGGTTGCTTCCAGGTCTGGACAGCTAATTTCACCACGACGCTCCGCCTGCTCTAACACCTGCGTGATTACATCTATGTAATCACGTAACAACTTCACCGCCTCGGCTTTGAATGCTCGATTTACACCGTATAACGCACTCATATACACATTAAAACTGTCACGATCATCACGAGCAAGTTGAGCAAAAGCATAAAATAATTGCTCCAACTGCTCCCGAATGGTCGCCTGTGAGGCTAGCGCTGCCCGAATGACGGATAATTGCGACTGGGCAATCTGCCGCAGCATAGCCAGGAACAACTCACGCTTGTTCTCAAAATACAGGTAAATGGTACCTTTGCCAATGCCCGCCTGCTCCGCAATCACGTTGATATTCGCCTGGTCAAAGCCCAGGCGCGCAAACTCACCCGCTGCGCGCTGGATAATACGGCGGCGCATCGCCTCCCGCATCTGCTCATCAACAATCTTTGGCATCGCTCAGACTTCTCGTCCTCCTCTTTTTATTGTGGGCCATCAGTCAGTATCCCCGCTAAAAAATATAGGACAGAAGTCCTATTATGTCAATGTTTGAAGACGAGTATGCTCTCCCTCCGGTCACACAATTCCCATTTATCTGTCACAGCTTCAGGGCGGAGAAAACAGAGGACGACACGTAGCAATGCAAAATGCTACACTGTTCGTTACATCGCCCATCCAATGCATACCACATGTCGTAGTACGGAACATACATTGTTCCACATTTCACTGCTGACAAATGCGGTGAAAATGTGCTATAGTTAAGAAAACTATCCTTTCATTCCGGTAATCAGCCTGAAGGGAGTCTCGTCATGGAACCACTTGTTGACAGTTATGGACGGCGCATCAAGAGCATGCGTATTTCAGTCACCGACAAATGCAATTTCCGTTGCACATATTGCATGCCCGCCGAAGGATTACCCTGGCTCAAAAAAGCCGAAATCCTTTCTTTTGAGGAAATTGTTCGCATCGCGCGCATTGCGGTTTCGCTCGGCATCGAGCAGATTCGCTTAACCGGCGGCGAACCTCTGGTGCGGCGTGATGTGCCAGAGCTGGTGCGCCAGCTCCATACCATCGAAGGCTTGCGCAGCCTGAGCATCACCACTAACGGCATCCTCCTTAAGCAACAGGCCCGCGCCCTGGCTGAAGCCGGACTGACGCGCATCAACGTCAGCCTCGACTCTCTGCAACGCGAAAAGTTTGCCAAACTGACCCGCCGCGACCAGCTTGATCGCGTGTTAGAAGGGCTGGAAGAACTGCAAAAATATCCCTCCATTCATCCGGTTAAGATCAACGCCGTGGCGGTACGTGGCTTTAGCGAAGATGAAGTCCTTGATTTCGTTCGCTTCGCCCGTGATAAAGCCTACGTGATGCGCTGGATAGAATTTATGCCCCTTGATGCCGACCAGCTCTGGCGCAAGGAGGACATTTTAACGGGAGGTGAGATCAAGAGCATTATCGAGGCCGCCTATGGCCCACTCGTACCTATTACCAGCAGTAATCCCTCAGAAACCGCACGCCGCTACACCTTCAGCGACGGCATCGGGGAAGTTGGTTTCATTAACCCTGTCAGTGAACCTTTCTGCGCAAGCTGTGATCGCATTCGCCTTACCGCCGATGGGCAACTGCGTACCTGCCTCTTCGCCACTGAAGAAACAGACTTGCGCGCCATCCTGCGCTCAGGAGCCGACGACGAGGTAGTAGCTGCCACCATTCGCCAGGCCGTCTGGCACAAAGAACTTAAGCACTATATTGGAGACAAACGCTTCAAGCGCGCTAATCGCTCCATGTCTATGATCGGTGGATAGTTCGCGTTTCCATACCTTCTCCGACCAAAAAAAGACTCATTGTGTGGGTAAAGATAATGATTTCAAACTTTGCCCATAAAGCCACAATGACGAACACATACATTCTATGTTACCCAAAAACAATACGTTCGTCGTTATAGTTAAATAGACAATTTGTCAGCAGTCCTTGTATACTCCCACCAGGTATAAAAAAAGGACTGAATTATCGTCTTGTATAGTATAGGGTCTTAGTTGCCAAATAAGACCAGAAAGAGGGAAACCGTGGCATACGATGAAGCGGAATTGCTCACTGTACGTGAGGTCGCCAAACAACTACGTGTCGATGACACCACTGTCCGTCGTTGGATCAAGAATGGTGTACTGGAAGCTATCACCCTCCCCCATAAGGGTGAGCGCCAGGCATATCGCATTCGCCGCTCGACACTCGATAATCTGCTCACCCCGCCTCAGCAAACAGTAAGCTAATTGGCGGCAAGAGACACACGTCTCAAGGAGAGCAAACAAACAAAGCGTGAAGAGGACACCCATCGCTAGATAACTTGTACGGGTTGCCTGGCGGTGGGTGTCCTCCTGTTGCCACCAGCAAGCAAGGTATCGCTCCTATAACGAAAAATAGGGAGGAAATGCACCATCTCTTTGTAGAAACGATCCCTCGTGTTCATCCTGCCAAAAATTGGCGGATGCACTCTCTCCCTCTATCATCTTTGCCATTTTTGCCCTATCTGCTATACTAGGCCACAAAGGAGGTACCTATGTCTGATCTGGATAGTACTCAGTTATTTCAAGAACTTGGGGGCGAACTGGCCCAGGGTTTTGCCAGCATTCATAGCCGCCCACAGCACAGTCCCGGCGGTGTTCCCTACCTTGTCGCACCCGGCGTCATCGTCCTCGCCCGTCCACAGATCTATCTGGATGGCTTGACCGGCTTCTTAAACGGCTTCGACCCTGCGCTGCACTTCTCACAATATCTCGATGATCCCACACCGCTGCCAGAGGGTGCGCAACTCTGCAAAGTCGCTGGTCAGTTATGCTATATGTCCTTTGGCAAAGGTCGTACCTTTAACGAACAGGCCAAACGCTATTTCGATAATCTTAAATCCTCCGGTCATGGCTCCGTCCTCGAACACGCCAATTTCAGCCTGCTCTTCTACGGCATCTCACGCAGCACTACGCACGAATTAGTACGTCACAGGTCAGGCTTTAGTTTCTCCCAAACAAGTCAGAGGTACGTATCGGGGCGTATGTTGCGCTTCGTCGAACGGCCAGAATATCGCGCCGATGATGCATTACATGAGCAATTTCTCCAACGTATCGAACGTGCTGCCTCCGAATACGCCGCTCTCACGGGTCGTCTGCTGGAGATGCAAAAATCCGGTGTCAGCATTTTAAACGCGGAGGCACGCACCGACCTGCGCAAAAAGGTTCAGCAGACGGCTCGCTCGCTCCTGCCCAATGAGACTGAGGCTCCCATCGTTGTCACCGCAAACGCACGCGCCTGGCGTCACTTCATCGAAATGCGCGCCAGCTCACACGCTGAAACCGAGATTCGTGAACTGGCCTTTCGCGCCTTCCTCTGCCTGCGTATGTGCGATGCCATTCTCTTCGATGACTACACCATCGAACATCTAAGCGACGGTACTTACATCGTTACGACCGAGTATCGCAAAGTTTGATGCACGGCCCGTTCACCAGAGTTCGCGTTGATACAGGCATAGACCGGCAGGCACAGGCTCATCAGTCGGCACCATCTCAAAACGCGCCGCCAGGCGGGCCGCCGCCGGATCATACACCGGCAGGAGCGCCTCAAAGTAGATGGGGCGTCCCTCCTGTTCGGCCTCAAACTCAAATTCTGCTGCCAACATGCGTGCTCTGTTGAGAGCAGAAACCAGCAATATGCGCCCGGCGTTCTGTCGCCGATATTCTGGATGCACCGTCCCCAGACAGCGCAGATGATAGGCATGTTCATCATCAAGCAATCTCAGCGCTGTATAGCCGACCAGTTCCCCCTCAACGCCATCCAGCGTACCCGCCTGACCCCATGTATTCATTTCATCGTCGTCATCGCGCACCACAAACACGCTTGGCTGTGGCTCAAGCACCGCTTGCTGCAACCAATCGATCAGCATATGTGCGCTCTCAGCCGAAAGCCGATCAGCACTGATAGCAAGCTGCTGAAGATGCTCCAACGTCGGCAAATCCTCAGCGCGGTAATAACGAATACGCATCGTTCCAGCCATCCTTCCCAGAAATTTTCACCCCATTCTACCACTTCCGCTCACTTCGGTTGGCACTCTCCTCACGCCAGGCGATATACTGTTAGTGTCATCTATTTGACATCTCGATAGGTTTTTCCTTCCGGTAACACGCTACACGCGCTACAAAGGAGCTTCATCTTGGCAACCCTATCCTACGTAGAACAGATACGCCGCGAACTACCGGCCACTACAGCCCATATTTATCTCAACACCGGCACTTTCGGGCCGCTACCCACCTGCGTCACTCAGGCCATGCAGCTACGCTTGCAACAGGAATGGCAAGATGGACGCATCGGGCCGGATAGCTTCAAACAGCTCTCAGAAATTTACATGACTGCCCGTGCTTTCGTCGCGCGCCTCTTGCATGCCAAAGAGCGTGAGATCGCCCTCACAAACAACACTACTGACGGCATTAATATCGCCATTAACGGCGTCAACTGGCATGAAGGTGACGAGGTCATTACCACTAATCACGAGCATATGGGAGTCCTGGCTCCCCTTTATCAGAACCGAGATCGTCACGGTGTTATTATCCGCTTCGCCGATCTTGGCCCAAAAGCAGATCGCCCCGCTGTTGAAGCCATCCGACCGCTCATCACCTCACGCACTCGCATGATCGTTCTTTCACATATCACCTGGACGACCGGCACGCGGCTCGATATCCACGCCGTTGGGCAACTTGGCCGCGAGTTGGGTATCCCCGTGCTGATCGATGGTGCACAATCAGCCGGTGCCATTCCACTGAACATGCAGGAGCTACAGGTCGATTTCTACGCTATTCCTATGCAGAAATGGCTCTGCGGCCCCGACGGAACAGGCGCGCTCTACGTGTGTGAGCAATCACTGCATTACATCACCCCTACCAGCGTTGGCTATATGTCGGTAAAGCACGAGGATGGCGTGGATTGGATGCTGGCAGACGGCGCACAACGTTTTGAGTTTGGGGGACGACAGACGGCAGCAGTCGCCGGTCAGGCCGCCGTCCTGAAATGGCTCGAAGAGAGCGTTCATCACAACTGGATGTTCGAACGCATTTCCTCTCTACATACCTATGCCTTTCAGGCCCTGCAACACGTCCCCGACCTGACTCTGCTCACACCAGAACCAGGGGCCAGCGGCCTCATCTCATTTACACTCGCCAACCGCTCCGATAGCGACGTTGTGCAGGCATTGCGCGAGAAAAATATCCTCATCCGTAACATCCCTTCTACAAAGGCCCTGCGCATCTCTACCGGCTTCTACAACACAGAAGACGAGATTGATTTGCTCATCAAGACGCTTACCACCTTGTAACATCCGCAAAGATCGGTTATGGATATGCACAGGTAGGTGAGCAACAGGTTCACCACGCCCGTAGGCCCATCAAACGGATCACCCAGCAGAACGGGCGTGATGAACCTGCCCTCGCACAACACAAAAAAACCCACCTACCTGGGCGGGTGAGACGGCGATGTCCTATTTTCCCAGGGGGCTACCCCCCAAGTATCGTCGGGGATGAAGAGCTTAACTTCCGTGTTCGGGATGGGAACGGGTGTACCTTCTTCTCTATTATCACCGGCTCACCTGCACATGTAGACAGGTTCTCTTTACGGCCATCATATTACTACACTTCCGCCCCGTTGTCAAGCCTTTTTAGAACGAATTTCAGTAGAGCAACAGGGCAGAGTAGCCGCAAGAACCTGCGGGGATAGGCCCTTACCACTACTCTGCCCTGTTTACTACCCTACCGCGCACCCGCCGTAGCTTCCTCCAGCCTGAGCGACAGTAGACGGGAGACGCTTTCTCGCATCGAGACACCATAGATAGCCTGCGCCGAGGTCATGGTGACACGGTTATGCGTGATAACAATAAACTGTGTGCGTTGCGCCAACCGTCGCAAAATATCACAGAAGCGCGTCACGTTCGACTCATCCAACGCTGCATCAACCTCATCCAGCAGGCAGAATGGCGGGGGATTGATCTCCAGGAGCGCAAAGAGCAGAGCGGCTGACACCAGCGCGCGCTCACCACCGGAGAGCAGCGAGAGGTCCTGTACCTTTTTCCCTGGTGGCTGCACAATCACCTCTACGCCTGCGGGCATGCTGGATGGCACTGATGCATCATCTTCATCCTTTTTCGGCGCGGTTAATTCCAGGCGCGCCATGCCTCCTTGAAAGAGTGTTGTGAAATGCTCGCGGAAACGAGCATTGACCGCCTGAAAGGTCATCTCAAATTGCTTCGCCATCGTTGCATCAAGCTGTTCAATGACCGTATGCAAATGTGAAGCCGCCTGCTCCATATCCGTTATCTGTGAAGAAAGGAACTCGTAACGTGTACGTGTCTCTTCATATTCCTGCGGCGCGCTGACATCACAGCCCCCCATCGCCTTGAGCCGTCCACGCAATGCTTCAACACGCCGCCGCAATCGTCTTAGTTGTGCCTCCTCTTCATCCGACAACTCCTGTACAACGTTATCGCCTTTCACTCCCTCAGACCGGTATCCATTCTGCTCGGCGCGCTCGCACTCCCCCGTCTGTAAAACATCGCGTGAGGCATATCGACCTAACTCCGCTGGATCGCTAATATTCATCTCCTGATGTAGCTGCTCCAAAAATGTCTCAACAGCATCACGCGCCTTCTGACTCTCCAGTAAGGCCCGGCGATAATTTGCTTCACGCTCACTTAACGTCTGCTGCACCTGTCCACGTTGCCGTTCTACTGCTCCAATCTGCTGCTCCACCTCGCTTAGTTGCGCCTCAACCGCGTGCAAAGCCTCGGAGAGCAGGCGCGCTGACGCTTGCGCCTGTTCCAGTTCGGTGCGATACAGCGCAATGACCTCCAACAGCTTCTGCTTCTGCTGCTCCACCTCTTTCAAACGTTTCACCTGCTGCTCCACCTGGGCCTTCTGCTCCTGCGCCTGTGCTCTCTGGAAAGTTACCTGCTGATGCAACGCTTTGGCTTCCTGACGCTTGATGGCAATAGCAGTGCGCGCATGCCCTAACTCATCTTGCTGGCGACGATACCGGGCCGCCCGTTCCTCCATCTCTCCCTGTAACTCTTCTACCAGACCGCTCATCTCGCGTTGCGACTTCTCATGCGCCCGCACGCGCTCTTGCGCCGCCACCACCTCCTGTTCAAGACCTGCAACCTCTGCTGCCAACTGCTGCTCCAGCGTGGTTGCAAGCTGTATCTCTGCCTGGAGCCGCTCCTGCTCACGCTGCGTCGTATTCACAGTTTTCGTCAACTCGTTAATGCGTGCGGTCAGCTTCTGTAGCTCTCTATCGAGCGTCGCCTGTTCAGCGCGGCGGCTTTCCTGCGCGCGCTGAACCTCGCTCAGCATTGCATTTATCTGATCGAGCAAAGCCCTGTTCTGCTCAAGCTGTTGGGGCAATTCACGTAATTCACGCTCATAGACTAGCATGCCCTGTTGCCCACCATCTTTACCTTGCCTCCCTCCGCTCATCCAGCCATCAACATGCAGCACTTCGCCGTTAAGCGTCACCAGCGTGGTAAAAGGTAGATCAGAGGTAGAAGAAATGCTGAGGCTCAATGCCCACGAGAGTAACTCCTGCGCCGTCTGAAAATCCCTGGTCAACACGATCCCTCGCAGCAGGCGATGAAAGAGCAGGGCATAGCACGCTTCGCATTGCACAAAACGCCAGGCAAAACCCAGAACACGCTCCTGCAAAGCTGTATGTTCACTTAAAAAACGACGTAGCGTATCTTCCTCAACCTGCTCCTGAATGCGCTGTACCTCACCCGCGTCATCCTCTTCCGCCTCATGCTCCAACCAGATGACCATTGCTTTACCTGTCTGTGTACTGCGCAGATACTCAAGACAGCGAACAGCATCCTGGCGCGTCTGCACTACCACCGCCTGCATAGAGGAACTGAAGGCAGCCTCCAATGCCGTCTCCATACCAGCAGCAACCACGCCTAATTGTGGCACCGGCCCGATCAAACCCGTCAATTTTCCGGCAGGTGCGCGCAACAGTGCACGTACACCATCACTGTAGCCGCTCAAATTCTGCCGCCAGCTTTTAAGCATATTCATACGGTCATTGAGGCTACGGCGTTGCCGCTCCGCCTCGGCCAGTGCATTTTTCAGGCGCTCCATCTCCTGCTGCGCATCGGCCATCGTGCGGCTTAACGCCTGCCGACGCTGAACAACCTGCTGCTCCTCGTTGCGCGCTGTACTCAAACGGGCACGTTCCTCAACGAGTCGCGTCTCAATCATGCGGAACGATTGCTGCGCATTCGCCTTCGCATCGCGCCGCATCGAGAGCGTGCGATTGCGCTCCCCAAGCTGCTTTTGCAGGCGTCCTAGCTCCGTCTGGCTCGCTCCCAGGCGTGCCTGTACCTGAATAAGATCGTTTTGGGCAGCGCGCAGACGGCGCTCATCCATCTCATATTCTTTCTGTGCCTTCGCCACCTGCGCCTCTAAAGCCGCCAGTGACGCCGCCTGCATATCCACAACCTCGTCGGCCAACTGGCACTGCTCTTCCAGGTCAATGATCTGCTTCTGCGTCGCAATCAGTCGTTCGCGTAGCCGCCGCTCTTCCTGCTGAATATCACCGCGCTGGCGCTCCAGTCCACCAACACGCTCCTGGCTTACCGCCAGTTCACGCTCTATCTTCTGCACCGCATCTCTCGCCTCGCTAACAGACTTGCGTTCCTCAGCAATCCGTGCCTGAGTTTGCTGACGAGTTATGCGCAGTGCCGCGCTTTGCTCATCAAACGCTTGCAATTGCTGCTGCACCTGGCGTAGCAACGTTGCCTGCTCTCGCTCAACGCTCTCGGTGCGGTCACGTAATGTGCAGAGGCGACGCCATTGCAGAGCATACCAGGAGAACAATACATCCTGTAATTCCTCGCTCACCCGCCTGTATTCAAGCGCCTTTTTGGCCTGCTCGGCGAGCGGTGCCAGGCGCGGCTCAATCTCTGCTACAATATCGCGCAAGCGCTCCAGGTTCTGCGCAGTCTGACGCAAACGATTCTCGGCATCGGCTCTCTGCACTTGAAACGGTCGAATGCCGGCCGCATCCTCAAACAGACCACGCCGTTCCTCGGCTCGCAAACTCAGTGCCGCATCAATCAGCCCCTGCCCGACGACTGTGTAGGAATCATGCCCAATACGCGCCTGCGCCAGCAATAACAGCACATCCCTCAAACGCACCTTCTGCTTGTTGATAAGATACTCGTTTTCACCCGAACGATAGGCACGGCGCGTCACTGCAATCTCATTGTACTCGGAAGGTACCCAGCCGGTGCTATTGTCGAGCGTCAACGTCACCTCAGCCATACCGAGAGCAGCACGCCCGTGACCTCCTGCAAAGATGATGTCATCGCTCTTCTTGCCACGCAACTGGCGCATGCTCTGCTCACCCAGCACCCAGCGCATCGCATCAGCCACATTCGACTTTCCCGCTCCATTTGGCCCCACTACCGCCGTTATCCCTGGGCTAAATTCCAGCAATGTACGTGCAGCGAAGCTCTTAAAGCCCAGCATCTCCAAACGCTTGAGATACACGCCCGCTTGAACCTCCATCGGCTAGTGATGAATGCGACAATCATACCATAGCAACGTCAGCCATGCTACATTTGACGAGTTAATTCGTTATAATCTATTGATTACTCTTCTATCTTATCTGTGGGCGTAGATCATGGTACTATTAGCATGACTTTTGTATGATAAAGAGAGAAACCTCTGTTCTTCTACAAAAAGGAGTTTAGAATGAAGCGCTCGCCATCCTTGATCTTACTAATCGCTAGTATTTTATTTGTCCTCTGCGGAATAGGCTATGGCTTTACCTCCCATATCGTGGCATATCGCCATGTTGGGAAGAACACTATCGCCCATTATCTTGCCTCCAACGGCATCGGCTATCTTCAGATGACCCATAGCTCAACGCTCTACATTGTGCAGGAGACGGCCTTTCACCCGGCGATCAACGGCATTCATACCTTCGCCGACGGCAATACTATCTCGTTTGTCTACGACCCCGACCATAGTACGCCCATCAATGTCAAGTCCACGCTGGGCACACATCTCTCAGGCAATGCCTATAATGTCGTCGAAATCACCGCCTACGACAATCACAACCAGGTCTACGCAACCGTTGCCTACAGCAAAGGCAGCCAGGGCTACTACAAGAATAATTGGCTCTTTGGTGGTATTCTTATCCTGTTCGGCCTGCTCCTTGCTGGTGCTTCCTTCTTCTTTCGTGTGCGTTCTAAGCCAGCAGTCGCACTCAAACAAGCGCAAGAGATCATACCCACAAGCGATGTCGTCCCTTCCCAACCACAAGAACAACAACCGGGCATTACCGAACAGGATACTGCACCCCATCCCGCCTCCTCCCCATCAGCAGTCACTCCTGAGCAACTCATGATGCCTCGCCAGCCAGTTCAGCCTCCTCAAACGGCATTTACCAACCAGATAGCAGCAACCTACCCTCCTGCCATAAGCAACCCACCCTCTTTCGCAGGCTTTTCGACACAGCTCACTCCTGCCCCAGCAAACAATCCACCTTCTTCGGCGGGCTTATCACCACAGCCTGTTCCCGCCTCGGCAAGCAACCCGCCCTCTCGCGGCGGTCTGCTCTCGATGGCCCGACAGCAATCATTCAATAATCCATCGCCCACCCCAACGGTACAGGCACCTCACCTGTCCTCATCAACCCCACATCCCCAATTCATGCGCGTGCCACAACTGTCTTTTGATCAGCCACTACCCTACCAGCAACCATTCTCCCCGTCAACTCCAATCCCACAAGAATCACCCACTTCACCGTATCCACAGGGAGATAGTAGCGATACAACGCAACAAATCAATCACCCACCATCGCCATCATCACAATGGTAAACTGACAGCATACGGGCCTGATACGCTGTGCGCCTGATATCCACAAGGAGAATCAGGCGCACAGCGGTATCATACATATGCTACAATTTTAGGAAAAAGGGGCCTGTTCTCGTCTCCTTTTTGTTGTTCAGCTTCGTGTTATAACTGGCCTTTCCGTCAATACAAATCTTTGCCACAAGGATGTTTTCATGTCTCTGTTCATTCATCTGCCAACGCTCACCAGAACGATCCTGGTGGTTATAATCGCTGTGTTTACTTTACTTGGCATTATGCTACGCCCCTTCAAAATTAACGAGGCGTTGTTTGCCCTCAGTGGGGCTGTTCTCCTGCTTTTGCTAGGACTATTAGCGCCTGACGCTGCCCTCAACACCCTGCTCAGCGACTGGAACACCTTCCTGTTCTTCCTGGGCATGATGAGCCTTTCCGCGCTGGCAGAGGTCGCGGGTCTCTTCGACTGGCTGGCAACGCAAGCCGCACGCCTCTCCGGCAACAGTTCGCGGCGTCTCTTCCTCAACACATTCCTGCTCGGTAGTATCATCTCCATGATCCTCTCCAATGACGCCACTGCCCTCATCCTGACTCCTATTGTCTACACCCTGGTCACACGCTTGCGCTTGCCGGTTCTACCCTTTCTTTTTGCCTGCACATTTATCGCCGATAGCGCATCGTTCTTGCTTCCGGTCAGCAACCCGATCAATATCATCGTCACCTCAAAACTGCCGTTGGGCCTCTTCACCTTCTTGCGCCTGCTCACCTTGCCCGATCTCGTCGTCATCAGCATTAATATTCTGGTCTTTTTCTTGCTGTACAGGCAGCAATTGCATGGCACATTCGATATCAAACGCCTGCCCTCGCTCGAAGAAGCCATCAGGCACAAACCCTACTTCCGCTATACCTGCACCGTCCTGATCTTAGTTGCCATTGCCTATGTCATTGCATCAGCGCTCAGCATACCCCTTTCACTCGTCGCGCTGTCAGGTGCTATTATACTGCTGATAGGCGCGCTCTACTGGCGACGCATCACACTGCTGGACATGGGCAAGCAGATTTCCTGGCCCATCTTTGGCTTTATCGCCGGTATGTTCCTGGTCGTGCAGGCAGTCGAAGCTACCGGCCTGACTACCCAATTCGGTCACTTGCTGCTAAGCCTATCCGGCAACAGCAGCTTCGGTGCCGTCATGATCGGGACACTTGGTTCGGCAATAGGCACCAATATTATTAATAATGTCCCCATGGCGGTAGTCCTCACCTCAGCCTTACACAGCATCCAGCATGCACCACTGGCGGTGCAACATGGTTTTATTGCTGCCTCTATCTTTGGCTGCGATCTCGGCCCCAATCTCACCACAGTCGGTTCACTGGCCACCATGCTCTGGCTGCTCATCCTGCGCCAGCGCGAACTGGACGTATCGGGCCTGGACTACTTCAAAGTTGGCATCATCGTTACTCCCCTGATGCTACTGGTCGGCGCATTGACTATCTGGCTACTCATTAGCATCTAAAAAATAACAGGAGGAGACTATGCGTATTCTTTGTTGCCTGGATGGCACCAACGCTGAACAGATCAGCAAAGCAGCTACCACCTTCTTGAAGCAAGAAGGGCAGACCTTCGCCCTACTCTACGTAACAGATACTGGCCCACATAAAGAAATGGAGCTACAACGCTCGCGTTTTCTGCGCCCATATGATCTCGCCTCGCCTCGCCGCGACCAGATTCGTGAGGTCGAGGCAAGCTCCGCGCAAGACATTCTCCTGGAAGGGAAACGCCTCTTGAACCAGCCCACGATAGAAACCGCACACCGCACCGGACGCCCCGAACGCGAAATCGTGAACTTCGCTGCCAGTTGGCGCGCTGACCTGATCATTATTTGTCCCCGCGCCCTCTACAACGAACATCACACCATCGGTCCCAAGTCCATCGGCCATGTCGCTCGCTTCGTACTTGACCACGCTCCCTGCCCGGTGCTACTGGTGCGCCAACCAGCGTATGAACAATTCCCTCTTCAACGCTAGCTGCAAACTCGATTTTGTCTTGCCCAAGAGATGTGTTACAATACCCCCATACTCAGGCAGGGTACCCGCGAGGGGTATCCCTACCATGACGCGATGCCGGTTTTGCACGTTTTCATGGTAGGGATACCCCTCGCGGGTACCGTGGAAACCCTTATTTACTACATTACAAGAAGGAAAGATGAAATGGGTGTTCATTTACGAAATCGGCATTTACTGAAGCTGGATGATTTCAGTCCTGAGGAGATTAGCTTCCTGCTGCAACTCTCGGCTGACCTCAAAGCAGCCAAATACGCAGGCACGGAACAACAATATTTGCGTGGCAAAAATATCGCACTCATTTTTGAGAAGGATTCGACGCGCACACGCTGCGCCTTTGAAGTTGCTGCCTTCGACCAGGGCGCACACGTGACCTACCTGGGGGCAAACGGCTCTCATATTGGCTATAAAGAGACAATCAAAGACACCGCTCGTGTGCTTGGTCGCATGTATCACGGCATCCAATATCGCGGTTCACAGCAAGCAACCGTTGAGGAACTGGCGCGCTACGCCAACGTACCGGTATGGAACGGCCTGACCGACGAAGAGCATCCGACACAGGCACTGGCCGATCTCCTCACCATCCAGGAACACAGCCAGAAACCATTGCCACAAACCTCTGTCTGCTTCCTGGGCGATGTCGGCTTTAACGTGTGTTCTTCGCTCGTCATGGGCGGCGTCAAGATGGGCATGGATATGCGTATGGCTGGCCCAAGAGACTACTGGCCCTCCGCCGAACGCCTCGCGCAACTCAATCGCATCGCAAGCGAAACCGGCGCACGTGTTACTCTTACCGAAAACCCCCTTGAGGCCGTCGATGGATGCGATTTTATCTATACCGATGTCTGGGTTTCAATGGGCGAACCTGCCGAACGCTGGGAGAAGCGTGTCGGACAACGACAGATGCTGCCCTATCAGGTTAACAGCGAGCTAATGGCGCAAACCCATAATCCCAATGCCAAATTTATGCACTGTTTGCCCGCGTACCACAATACTGATACAATACTTGGGAGACAGATTTACGAACAATATGGCCTGAAAGAACTGGAGGTGACTGAGGAGGTCTTTGAGTCGCCCGCCTCTATCGTCTTCGATCAGGCCGAGAACCGCTTGCATACTATTAAGGCTGTGCTTGTTGCGACACTCAGCGATGCCTTTGAGTCCACAAAGGCATAATGACGGAGATGAATAATTCCTCGCGTAGGGGCGTGGTGAATCACGCCCTCCGTGCCCATTGAGCCGCTCGCAGGGGACGATGAATCACACCCCTACGGAACCGAACTAGATTGACAATAGAAAACGCTAGCTGTGATGCCTGGAAAAACGGGGACAAAACAATGCCAACGCCGAGTAATCCAGAACTCGAATATTATCGTCATCTTCTACAATCCCGTCGTCGCTATTACCCCATCTACGGGCTGCTAGCCTTCGTCACTGGCATCATGGGCTTCTTCGCTATTGCCTCGATCTATACAGCGAATTTTGCCGCCCTATTTACCTTCAATCAACCAGTCAAACTGCTACATCTCGTCCTGCTTATCGCCTTCCTCATGACATGCGTGGGAGGCATTCAACTTATTCGTCGAGCTTTTCAGCAACCCACCACACGCGAAATCGAGCACTACCGTCAGGCACTGCGCCGCCGCCTGTTCCTCCAGGCACAAGGCAAGGCCCTTCCCTGGTGGTATCGACCGGTGATACGTATGCTTATCGTCCTCATCGGACTCATCTTCATTGCCGGAGGCATCAGCGTTCTCGTCTTCTTCGGCCTCGGTGCCATTGATGCATGGTTTTATATCCTGATCGGCGTCTTCCTGCTCAGTATAGCTATCTATTTCATCCCCCGCGAAATACGCAAACTACCCTCCATCAGCGCCGAACAACTTGCCCAGAACCTGCTCACAGGCGAAATCAGTGCCGACGACGAGCCACATCAACAACCGTAGACAACGAGGATAAACTGGCCTGACAACGAGGACACCAGAGCGCGTCCGGCGAAGCGACAAACAAACAGCGTGGACACACTTTTGGCAACAATACTACCGGCGCACGGCAATACTGGCAGAAGCTAGCACCTACTACCAGAGGCCGCTTACAGACACGACAGATACCTTCAAAAGCCGGTACAATGCCGCGCTGCGCCTCCAAAAACACTATTTCCTTCTTATATCGCCATGCTCTCAGATACCTCTCGTCTAAACTCGCTCGTATGATGTAGAACGGCAACACCAACCAGGGTGTCAGCGCATAGCATAGTAGCAACCAGGGAAAGCGGTTCACAACCCGTCGTCGTCGCACAAACCAGGGCTTTACCGCACCACGCAGAGAAATCGCTCCCTGGTAGTCCAGCAGCATGACGACGATGCTTTCGCCAAACAATACCAGCCCGCCAACCAACGATAACCTGGACAACCAACCAGGGAGACTACCTATCCCATGCTCCACAACAGTATGGTACAGCAGTGGTAGGCCAAGAAACAAGAGTGTACCGACAATGCAGACACCACTCAAAAGAATCAATGTGCGCGCTTCATAGTAGCGATATATTATCAACTTACTTTCACGCGATTCTTCTTGATACATAGTCTTCCCTCCTTCGCTCGCTCATACACATAGTAATGTATGCCACATTACTATAGACGCGCATGGACTCACTCTCTTATAGAAAAAAAGAAAGTAAGTTCACCCCCGCGCCCACACGAAGAAGATTCAAAGGGGCTATCTCATAAGAGCAGAAAAACCATTACCGTACTGAAAGAAAATGCCTATAATGACGCAGATATGGGGCCATTTTTGAGGGTGGTGCAGCGGGTTACTTCAGCCCAAAGCGTCTCCGCCATTTCTCTCGCCGCTCAGCTTTATCGCGCACATTCCACAGGCGCTCCTCTTCGGCGGGACACCACTTTGCCTTGCCACAATGCGGGCAGAGGGGAAACAATTCATAAGGAGGGCAGAGCGCTCCGTCACCATAGCGGAACGAACCCACCTCATACCGGATTTGCTCACTCTCAAAAACCGCGTGACAATGCTGACAGCGCAGCAACAGATACTCAGACCAATCACGGGCCTTGCAGCGTGGGCAGACCGTCGGGCGTATAGCAGCCTGCCAATGATGACGGCAGCGATGACAGTAATAAGTTCCACTCGCCGATGGTATCTTTTTCCCGCGTAACATACCATCTTCTTTGAGCCTGCGCGCCTCGCTGGCAGACAACAGATACGTAATTTCGCCCAGATCAATCTGTGCCGGTAAGCCATCATTGAGAGACGGGAATGCATAAAACCGCAGACTGCTATCACTGCGGGTAGAGGATGCCGCATCAGATGCTACTGACACAGCCCTCGAACTTCCTCGTGACCGTGTGCGACTCAAATCATAGTTATGGCGACGCTCAGGATCGATCAGCGTTTGATAGGCAAGCAGAATCTCGCGCATCCTTGCCTCGGCGTCCTCACCTTTATAAACATCTGGGTGATAACGCAGCGCCAGATGTTTAAACGCTTTCTTAATTGCTTCGGGTGTTGCCTGGGTGTCAACACCAAGTATGGCATAATAATCTGCAAAGTCTTCCATTATTCTCGTGCCGAACAAAAAGTCTCCACGCTATCGATTCTTTAAAGTATTAGACGGTCGAACTTCCAGAAGGTTGCATGAGTCCTCGGTCAAAAGCCTCTTACTTATCCATTGTAGCATAGGCAAAGACACACTAGTTAGAGGCTATCTGTATTCCATCATACTGTATAATCCTGTATAATTTCCTGCGCTGCCCGTATACCCTCACGCGCTCCTCCTTCCATAAATCCCTGCCAGCGCACCGAACAATGCTCACCGGCAAAATGTACCGATCCTTGCCGTACCCCCTCATAACCAGCAAAAAGCGTGTATTGCCCTACACCCCAGCACGAATAGCTGCCGCCCAGCCATGGATCTCCAGTGGGATAGCTCAACGTAGCCACACCGGTATAGTGAGCGCTGATGCCAGGAAAGACACGCTCCAGTTCTTTCAGACAATCAAAAGCATAGTGCTGCACCAGTTCTGAGTCGCGCGTCGTCGTATATGGCGCGCGTGGCTGATACGATGCTCCAGTCGCGCCACTCGTATAATTGACCAGCAGCGGGCGAGTATCGCGCTGACCAGTTGAAGCATCCCATAGTACCTGAATAGCCAGATCGGTCACGATAAAGCCATTATGGTTGCGCGGCCAGGGTCCCTCTTGATACCAGTACGGCGTGTCGAACTGCAAAGTCAATTTGGAATTGGTGCCGTAGCCCAGTTGCTCAATGGCCGTTCGCTTCAACGGATCAAAGCCTGCCTGTTCGTAATCTACGTGACGTAATACGCTAAACGGCAAAGTTAGAATCACATGCTCACAGATTATCTCCTGATACCCTTCAGGGGTGGAAAATGCTAGCTGTACAGCCCGCTCGTTCAGTCGCTTGATAGCGAGCAACTCATGCTTTAGATGCAACGAACCGCGCGGCAGGCTCTGAGCTATTGCCAGTGGCAAACGCTGATTGCCACCCACAATTCTATAGCTACCCTGTAACGGGCCAGTGGTGTGCCCTTCGCTCCGCTTATCTTCATTCTCTCCCCTCTCCGGGTCGCCATACATATAGAGCAGGTTGAGCGCGCTTTGCAGGCGCGTCTCCATGCCTAGAAATCCCCGACATCCTGCATCGAGCATCCTTCCAATCGGCGCGACATGTCCACCTTCAACATACTGCTCGATCCAATCATAAACGCTCAGATGGTCAAGACGATAGCCGACTTCAGTATAGTGGTTATATGTCGTAGGAAAACCAACTTCTTGCACCTGTTGCTGCAAAACAGGCATGATCTTTGCGAATTCCTTGTTCAATTCTTCTGGACGATAATAACGATTAGAAAAGTAAACGATACGCTGCCCTCCGCCATATCTATCGCCCAGATTCATCGTCTTGAGGTTAAAACGCTGACAAAGATGCAATATTGTCGTATGGTCGCTATCAATAAACTCGCCACACAGTTCACTGACAGCACCATCTCCCCAGGTGGTTGTATCCGAGTGCATACGCCCGCCAATATGGTCAGATGCTTCATATATATCGCATGGAAAACCAGCGTCCTGCAACGTTAAAGCAGCACTCAATCCGGCAATACCTGCCCCTACAATGGCAATACGCTGATGAGTTTGTCGAGTGGAAGAATTCATCTATCCTTGCTCCTTACAAGGCAATCAGTAGCTATATCAATTGCTCCCATTGTATGATACAGAAGAACGAAAGAATAGGAGAAACTATGCGACGCGAATTTTGCCACAACCATACCGTCCGTTATGATGAAGGCAACTGTCACGCTATCCTGACACCCGCAGCCTTCCTGCGCTATATGCAGGACATCGCTGCGCTGGACGCGGAAGATGCACAACTAGGTGGAGACGGCCTCTGGGTTGTCAAACGAACCGTGATCTCCTTTACTGCCCCGGTTCCTGTCCATACCCGCCTGATACTCAAAACCTTTGGGTTAGGATTTTCGCGCATTACAGCACATCGCGGCTACGAAGCTTACCGCGCCGATGCGCCAGAAAGTGATCCGCTCATCGTTGCCCGTACCCTCTGGGTCTACCTGGACGCTCGTGGACGCCCAACACGTCTACCCGAACGTACCGCAGACATCTGGCTACCGGATGAGCCACGCCCTCCATTATCCGAACCCCCACTGCCAGCCCCGCCTGACTATGCACCGGAAATATCAACAGCAACCGTGCCATTTTCCGCCATCGATCAGGCGGGCCATCTGAACAATGCCGCAGCCGTCGAAATACTGGATGATGCCGCCTGGCAACATTGGGCCAGCAAAGGCCTGACGCCTGTCAGTACCCGCCTTGATCCCGTATACTATGACATCGAATATGGTGACAGCCCTCTTTTCGGAGAAACACTCACCATCCAAAGCTGGCTCACTCCCTTTGAAGCCGACGAACAACCATTGAACAGGATACAATATATCATGAGAGGAGAGAAAGTCGCAGTTCGTGCCCATTCACGCTGGCTCCCGCGCCTATAAATGGGCTTTCACAAATCAGGCACATTTCACATCCTTTTCTAATCTTGCTTGCATAAAATGGTATCATGCCAGCAAGTAACCTGGAGAAATTTTCTATAGACAACTTGTCGAACCGAAATCATTGAAGAAGTACCTTTCGTGAGGAGTAATTTATGGGTAAACAACCTGCACGGACAGCATCAAAAGAAAAACGCTCAGAAATACGTTCAAAGGAAATACGTCGGGAAGAGCAAAGGCAACGCGCTATCGAAGAACAGCAGCGCATTGCCCGCCGCAAGCGCCTCACCCTTGCCAGCGTTGGTGCTGGAGCTATCCTGATTATTGCTCTCTTTATCTACGCATTTCATCTTATCAGTCTGAGCAACCAGACTACCGCCGCAGCGCCCATCAACCCCTCCTATCCTGCTGTGGATGGTATCTCCTGTGATGCCTCTGAACAACTGGCCTATCATATTCACGTCCATCTCTCGATGTACATCGATGGGCAACCCGTCTCCTTACCCGCACAGATCGGTATTGCTCCCGACGGCTCTTGTTACTACTGGCTACATACTCATGACACAACCGGCGTCATTCATATTGAGTCCCCAACACAACATATCTACACACTCGGCAATTTCTTCGACGTCTGGAACACTTATTTCCAGCAACTGGGCTTTCCGACACAACTCAGTGACCAGAATGGCTGGACAGTGTACGTCAATGGTCAGCTCTACAAAGGTGATTTTCGCCAGATACCACTTAACGCACATACGCTGATCACAATGGGTTACAACAGCCCCGGCATCAAACCCGATATTACATACAACTGGGGTGGTCTCTAAGCAAGGGCGTAATCCCTTACATCCTGCCTGTACATCTTTTGTTGCCCGTAGACCATTGCAACAGTGGATAGTGTTATTCCACGTACACGGCACGTGCCACAGGCAGGATGTAACCGGTCAAACCCATACAGATCCGTCGAGCTTTTTAGCTTCGCTTATGCACCCCATAGATCGCGCAACAAGGGCGCGGCCTGCGGCAGAGCAATCTCTGGCTCAGGAATCTCTGGATGCCACTTTTTTTCCCATTCCAGAGACACATAACCGTCATAACCGCTCTGCTTGAGGGCGGCGAATGCTTCGCGCAACGGTACCACCCCTTCGTTAATCAGACAAAGCTCCCAGCCCGCCGACTTATCCGCGCGCGGACGACCATCTTTGACATGGATATATCCGATAGCAGAGCCAAGACGAGCAACGCTATCGGTCGGGGCCTCACCGCTACGATAGGTATGATGAATGTCCCACAACACCTTTACGGCTGGGGAGGCTGCTGCACGGAACAACGCCAGTACATCCTCACTCTGCGACCAGGAATCATGCGTCTCAATTAAGGCCGTAACATGACGTGACGCCCCATATTCGCCCAGCGTATGCAGTACCTCTGCTGATGGCCCTAGTATATCGGCCCGTGTCATCCCCTCAGGAATTGGCCCTCCAAAGAGCCGCACAAACGGCGCTCCCATCTCGGCTGCCATGTCAATCATGCGCCGCCCCGCCTCTATCTGTGTCGCGCGTTCCTGCGCCGACCCCTGTACAACCCGACAGGAGGTATCCAGACAGGCCACCTCAATCCCATAAGCTGCCGGAACCTCCCGTAAGCGCCGCTGTATCGCCTGGGGTGTCTCTGGCGCAATTAGCTCACCATCCGCCAGACGCCACTCGATAGCCTCATAGCCATCGTCAACTGCGGCCCTCACCGCCTCCTCCACAGTCCATCGCGGACAGGCAAGTGTTGAATACGCAAGTTTCATGTCATTTCCTTCTTTCTATACATCCAACGGATCACTGGTTCGACAGTACTCTGCCTCTCCCCTCGCCATACCTTCCTGATCTTGACTGCCTTCCCCCTTCCACTATGTCGCATGTAAAGGCAACACGTCAAGCAACTACTGTCCTTCCATCCAGCATACAAAACACCCCTGGCGTGATTTTTGGTGTGCATAGCAACGTACCTCTTTGTGTAGAACGTAAGCGAAGAGTGCGTTCTCGTAAGAACACGTGTAGAGATATCTTCTCGTTGCCTGAAGGTAACTCATAGGACAAATAACACTCCCCTTTCTGCTCTATCAGTCGTATTATTAAGGAAAATATACAGGGCTGCGAAAATTTCCTGCGAGGGGGGAAACATCATATGGCAGATTTAGAACATCGACCACCGGTTTCTACACAAAGGCGTGACAAACCTCCTGACTCACCACCATCTCATACACGCAGATGGCCTGCTATCCTGGCACGTAGCATTCTGTTGCTCCTATTTATCATCGGCTTTATTGCATCGATGCTACCCTGGGGACGAGCCGCTATCGATACCACCGTCATTATCCCTGCCCTGGTTACTGCCTCTGAACCGCTTCCGCTCAGGCTCAGCGGCAACTCAATCAGGCACACCCAGATGACCATCGCTTCAACCAGCGGACCGGTCTTTCTCGACCTCTACATGCCTACCACGCCCGTACCGTTACTCTCCGGCTCACGCAGAGCCATCCTGATCATTCCAGGCGTCGGCGATAACCGCACTGTGCCACAACTGGTGAATCTGGCTCAGACACTGGCTCGCTCTGGTATCGTTGCCATGACTATGGCCACACCCACCCTGATCAACTATGATATCTCCGCCAATGACACCGACGCCGTCGTACAGGCCTTTAAAACACTGGCCCGCATTCCAGGCGTTGGAGCGCACCGCATTGGCATCCTCGCCTTTAGCGGCGCTACTCCTCTGGCCTGCTTCGCAGCAGCAGACCCCCGCATTAAAGCTGAAGTGGCCTATCTGATCCTCTTCGGCGGCTACTACAATGCACAAACCCTCCTCTACACATTTGGCAAGCGAACAATGACAATTGACGGCAAAACCGTTCCCTGGCAACCCGACCCCGTCCCCATCGAGGTGATGACCAATATCCTCGCTCCATATCTGTCGCCCGCCGACCGGCAACTCATTCAAAATGCCCTGGCCTCCGGCGGTAAACCCCTGACAACAAGCCAGATAGACCGGCTCTCTCCAACCGGGCGTGCCGCGTATCAACTGCTCACCGGTAGCGCCCCTTCACGCGTCAAGCAGAATATCGCCCAGTTGCCGCCCGCCTTACTCTCGCAACTGTATATGATTTCGCCGCAACGTGTGGTAGGGCAGATTGAGGCACCAATCTTTTTGCTGCACGACATCAGTGACCCCTCGATCCCCTTCACACAATCCCTGGACTTCGCACAGGCCCTGGCCCGCCTGCATCATCCCTATCGTTTCGTCGAACTGCATTTCTTTAATCACGTCCTGATTGAGACAAATCTTCAGCTCACGCAAATGCTGAGCAGTGCTACACAACTCGCCGGTGTCCTGATACAAATGTTGCAAACAACATCCTAGACACATCAGACGGAGATACATCATGCTCTGGCTTATCTTTCTCTGGCTGCTCCTGGGCATCTTAATAGGTC
This sequence comes from Ktedonobacteraceae bacterium, assembly GCA_034436045.1. Lineage (GTDB taxonomy): Bacteria > Chloroflexota > Ktedonobacteria > Ktedonobacterales > Ktedonobacteraceae > H111-94. The sequence continues at coordinate 22,703 of DAOTVZ010000284.1, forward strand.
TACTGGTAGCCACCGCACAACTCCTACCTTCGTCGTGGCAGCAACACCGCTGGCTTCGCCTCATCATCCTCGGTGCCCTGACCGCTACGGTCGGCGGAGTGGCCGGTATCTGGCTCGTAGGCCGACCACTGGCAACATGGATGGCGCTCTGGTTCGCTGTAGCCTGCACCCTCCTCTTGCCATATGGCTTTGCACGCTTGCAGCATAAACGCTAAAACTCTAACGGTTCTCTTCCATGAGAAAGAAGAGTCCTCATCTAAAGGCTGTGCAAAGAGTAATCCCAGGTCTGGCCTTGAGAACGGCTGAGAAAAACGGGCACAGAAGAGAACTGGCAGCGTCTCGCAGCACCTTACAAGCTACTCCACAACTTCATCGCCGACACTATCCTTTACATAAGGGCCGCCTACAAGATAATATCCTATTGGCTGCTCATTGCATAACTATTAATTATTATTGATAGTATCTCACATAGAATCATGTTATTCTTTCAACAGAATATGTTGTGACACCCACACAGATTTAGCCCCTTCATCAACATGGACACCTGAAAGAACGTGGATATAGAGATGAAAGAATGTGGGTGCGTGAAAGGAATAGGCTTCATGATCGAAAAAGAAGGAAGTATCAATCATATCGCTATCCAAAACACTGAGACTGTTATACAGGCAACCAATCTTCCTTATCAGAAAGAAAAATCGTCCGTCGTGGCTGGCTCTGCCACAGATACCGGCATGACTACCGTCATCGGCTGGGTACTTCAGGGGGGCGTTACACTCAGTTCGCTCATCATTGTCATCGGTTTCGTCCTACTCCTGATCACACCAGGAACCCTTTCAACACACCTGAATACCTTCCCCCATACCCTACAGAATCTCTGGACTACACTCCTGGTGGGTAGCCCACTGGCAATTATCGTTCTGGGCCTCCTGTTATTGATTGCAACACCTGTAATGCGCGTTGCAACTTCTATCCTTGCTTTCGCTCTGGAACGTGATCGTCTCTATATCATTATCACAACGCTCGTTCTGCTTATACTACTTTATAGTATCTTTTTCGTTACCGGTGGTTCGGTCGTCAATCACACAACGTTTACCTCACCCAACCTGGGTGGTATCGCGCTCATCTTCGTCAGTTCGATCATCGCTGGCCTGCTGGGAGCGTTGGTTGGCCTGGGTGGGGGAGTGCTCATCGTGCCACTGCTCACGCTGGCCTTCGGCCTGCCTATCGAGTACGCCATCGGCGCAAGTATCATTTCCGTCATCGCCACCTCCAGTGGGGCCGCCGCCGCCTACGTGCGCGACCACATCACCAACATTCGTATCGGCATGTTTCTGGAAATCGCCACCACCACCGGAGCCATCTGTGGGGCCTTGATCGCAGGCATCATCAACCCCATCATTCTCTACATCATCTTTGGAGTGGTTCTCCTCATCTCTGCCGCTCCACTGTTCTTCAAGCTTGGCGAAGAATTGCCCCAGGGGGTGAAAAATGATCGCTGGGCCAACTGGTTCAAACTCAACGGTACCTATCCCGATAAACACCTGGGCCAGGTCAGTTATCAGGTCACCAACACTCCTTACGGCCTGGGCATGATGTATATCGCCGGTCTGCTCTCCGGCCTGCTGGGCATTGGCAGTGGCACCTTCAAAGTCTTAGCGCTAGACACTTTTATGCGTCTGCCTATGAAAGTCTCCACCACCACGAGCAATTTCATGATCGGTGTCACCGCCGCCGCCAGCGCGGGCATCTACTTCTCACGTGGCGACATCGACCCCGTGATTGCCGCTCCCGTCGCCCTCGGTATCCTTATCGGGGCCTTGCTCGGTGCTAGAATCCTGACCCGGCTGCAAAATAAAACCGTGCGCATGATCTTCCTGCCTGTCTTGCTCATCGTCTCGATAGAAATGATCCTGCGCGGCTTTGGCATCTCGTTTTAGGTTTATCCTACTCACCAGACAGCAACTTTAGAAAGGCCGCTGCCGCAGGGGATAGCACACTATTCCGCCGTTGTACGATCTGGAACTGCCGCCGCAGTTCCACCTCGGCAATGCGCACCGTTGCTAACCAACCGGCAGCGACCTCCGCGCTAACAGAGTACTGGGAGACAAGCGAAACTCCGATATTAGCCGCCACCGCCTGCTTGATGGCCTCTGTACTATCAAACTGTATGCTCACCTGCGCTTGAACACCTGCCTCGTGGAGTACTTGCTCCATCATACGACGCAAACCAGAGCCTGGCTCACGCCACAGCAGCGTCACCTGCGTGAGCGCCTGAATGGGAACCGTCTCCATCCCGGCCCAGGGATGCCAGGCCGGTACAATGAGGAGCAACTCGTCATCTCGATAGGGCGTAAAGACGAGGTCATCAGTCAAAATTTCTCCCGTCGTCTCGATTACTCCTAATTCCACATATCCTAGACGTACTTCATCACAGATATCCTCCGTATTTTTGAGTTCCAGCACCAACTCTACGTGAGGATAGCGGGCACGAAAAATCCCCAGCACTTTCGGCAGTAAATAGGCCCCCACCGTTGGATTCGCCACCACATGCAACCGCCCCGCGTCTACCTGGCGTAAGCGCGCCAGCGCATTTGCTGCCTGCTCTACAGCCGCGAAGACATTCAGAGCATGTGCCTTCAACATCTCTCCCGCTTGCGTCAACACAAGCCGCTTGCCTACCTGCTCAAAAAGCGGCAACCCGATCAAACGCTCCAGTTCATGCACCTGGGCCGACACTGATGGCTGACTCAGATACAACTCCTCGGCAGCATGCGTGTAATTACGGTGACGGGTCACAGCGAGAAAGATACGTAATTGATAGAGTGTCACATTATTTTGCCAGGACACAGCCATTGCGGAGCCTCCAACCAGATTGATAGAGAAGGTAGTTTGCCTGGAGTTGTGGCGACATTCTTCACACACTATCGCCTCCCCTATCGTCAGTATAGCACACAGAGAAACGCCACAAATTCTTATCCAAAAGTAAAGTAATCTGGACAATATGCTGGTAAGCTATGCTACAATATGAATAAGCCTGTATGCTATCATTATTAGCGGGCACTCTGAGAGAACTAGAGGAGTTTTATGGATCGCTTACGCCTGCCACAACTGCTTTATGAACGGACTCATGTGCGTTCACATACCGCCAAACAGCGCATCCATGCTCTACTACGCGAGAATCCTAATCTGGACCTGGAGCAGATCATCAAAGCCGTGCGCTGCCCCCGTTCTTATGCTCGTCTCTGGTATAAAAACTTTTTCGCACCCGGTCACCTGCCACCATCTCCTTGACAAATTAACTACAGATGTGGTAAATATCTTGTGTAGGAACAATGAACGGTTCCTTCGCCAAGCACAATCATCAGAACAACAACGTTCTTCATTCGTTCTTTCTGCGTTGTCGCAAGCTAGCAACAACGCCCGCAAACTTTTTCTCACTATCAGGCCGCGCTGATTATCCCACTTCCCTTTTGCAAAGAAGCAACCGGCAAGAGGATACAAGATCGCCCTGTACACCTTCGTTATAGTGAAATATTACGCTCAATAGCAGCAAGAAAGTCATACATCTATGGAACAAACAAAACGCATTGCGCTCATCGCGCATAATAATAAAAAACAAGATCTCTTAGAGTGGGCACGTTTCAATAGAACATTCCTGACCCAGCATGAACTGTATGCGACCGGCACCACCGGCAAGCTTCTGGAAGAGCAACTCGCTCTGACCATCCATAAGCTGCAAAGCGGCCCTCTCGGCGGCGATCAGCAAATTGGCGCTAAAATCTCGATGCAGGAGATTGACATCTTAATCTTCTTCTGGGATCCGCTTGAGCAGCAGCCCCATGACCCGGACGTCAAAGCTCTACTGCGTATCGCTGTCGTCTGGAACATCCCTATCGCCTGTAATCGCGCCTCCGCCGATTTTCTCATCTCATCGCCGCTCATGCGCGACACCTACCAGCCCTACCTGCCTCCTTACCAGGAATACCTGGAACGCAATTATGAAACGCAAGCCGCCCAGGTAAAAGCTGCCTCCGCACAATTGGCAGAAGTGGGATAGGCACACCGATTATGTTCCCTTAGAAAACAGGCAAAGCAACCTCTCTATCGGTTGCCTTGCCTGCTCCCAGCTACAGAGAACATTGCTCCTTGAGCGATATCGTATACAACGGAGCCTTGTACTATCAGTATGTAGTTACCCAGGGCTATTTGTCAGCCGGGACAACTTGTGCTATAGTTGCGACATTCAAACCAGAGCGGCTACTTGATAGCGGCCAATTTAGAAGATCAATGATCGAGCCAAGCGTCACCTACAATATGCTCTACCTGAACCTGACGCGCCAGTTCACACAGCAATGATACATGCCGTCGCAGAAGCATTTAGCACACACCAACAGAGCTTGTCTCTGGAGCCAGACGAAGACACCCTCCACGCCCAACAATCTGGCTTGCATTCTCTTCTCCACGTGCGCTATAGTCCAAAAAGTGATAGATTACGTGGTGTAGAACTATGTTCATTCGCTCGTTCCAATAAAACGCGAGGAGGGCAACGAAACCATGTCATATGAACTGATTCAGCTTAGCTATGACGACCCATTCGCCATCATCACCATGAACAACCCTAAGCGACGTAACGCGCTTTCGCTCAAGATGATGTTGGAACTGACCGACGCCTTGCGTTCGGCCGGTGAGAGCAAAGCGCGCGGTGTCATCCTGGCCGCTAACGGGCCAGTCTTCTCGGCGGGACACGATTTCGCCGACATGGTGGGACAGGATATTCTGGCCATGCGCCATATGTTGCAGGTCTGTACTGAAATGATGGATACCATTCAGGCCATTCCCCAACCCGTGTTGGCAAAGGTGCAGGGACTCGCCACTGCCGCCGGTTGCCAGCTGGTTGCTACCTGTGACCTGGCCGTTGCCTCTAGCGAAGCGGGTTTCGCCACCCCCGGCGGCAAAGGCGGCTGGTTTTGCACAACCCCGATGGTCGCACTCAGCCGCAATATCGGTCGCAAACGCGCCCTCGAAATGCTGCTCACCGGCGACGTAATCGATGCCCAGACGGCAGCAGATTGGGGTCTGGTCAACCGCGTTGTCGCCCCCGAACAACTGGAAGAGGAATCACGCCGCCTGCTCGCAGCAGCAACACGCGGTAGCTTTATCTCCAAACGCATTGGCAAACAGGCATACTATGCCCAGATCGACCTGCCACAACATCAGGCATACAATTATGCCATCGAAGTAATGGCCTCGGCTTCTCAGATACCCGATGCCCAGGAGGGCATGCGCGCCTTCCTGGAAAAACGCCATCCCCATTTCCAGGAACCATAATCAAGCATATGCAACGAGACGACATGGCTGCTTGCTATAGCCATGTCGCCTCTTTACCCTCTTGCCCTCGCGCGCCGCCTGGGCAAATCCATGCAAAAATTTTACAATTTCTCTATGGTTTTACTGGCCGCTATCCTGTATAAACTGAAAGAGAACCAATTTAGCAACATCTGTTAGAGATAGCGGAGCAAGAGAGATATGTCTACGAGTAAACAACTTTCTAAATTTGACAGCCATACCCTACAACCTTTAGTCTATCTAGGATTCGGCCTGCTGTTCGTGCTGGCTATCGCCTTACGTATAGCTCTTTACCCAATCATCACCGCCGACTATACCGGTTTTATCAGCCCCTGGTATGACTTCATCAAAGCGCATGGCGGTTTTGCAGCCTTTAAATACAGCTTCGCCAACTATAACCCACCTTACCTCTATTTGATCGCCCTATCCACCTACTTACCTGTTCCGAAACTGGATGCCATTAAATCAATTTCCGTCATCTTCGACATTGTGCTGGGAACCTTCACCTATCTCATCATTCGCCTGAAATACAGGCGCACCTACGCCGCCATTATCGCTGCTCTGGTCGTTCTCTTCGCCCCGACCATCTTCATTAATAGCGCTGCCTGGGGCCAATGCGATGCCATCTACACCGCATTTTGCCTGGGTAGCCTCTACTTCCTGCTCACCGACCGACCGGCCTGGGCCTGCATCTTCTTCGGCATCGCCATCTCATTCAAACTACAGGCCATTTTCTTCGCGCCGGTGCTCTTCGTTTTACTGCTCAAACGCAAATTATCACTAATACATCTAGCTCTTATTCCGCTAGTCTTTGCACTCCTACTCGTGCCAACAATCCTTGCCGGTCGCAGTATACCGAGCGTGTTAAGCATCTACCCGGAGCAGATCGCTACCGATGGCGTCGTACAGGCTTCCGCTACAGGGGCAGGGCGTTTCAACGGCGGCGGTTTCCCAGGCGGTGGCTCAAGACCGTTCAATGGTGGTTTCGGCGGCGTAGGAACCTTTAATGGCAATGGCCCACGTACAGGCGGTTTCACCGGTAGTAGACCTGGTCACTTCAATGGGCGCGGCTTCGGTGGTGGCTTCACCACCTCGTCACTGACCTTGAACGCTCCTTCGTTCTATCAGTGGTTGCCCGCCAATGCCGCAGGCTACTGGAAATGGATTGGCATTCTATTGGCAGGTTTCTTTGTCCTGCTCATCGGCGGTCTGGCGCTGGCAAGCAAACAAACATTGACAGGGGGCATCATCCTCAAGATAACGCTCGTTTTTGCTCTCTGGATACCATTTTTGCTGCCAGAGATGCACGAACGCTACTTTTATCTAGCTGATGCCATCTCGATCATCTATGCCTTTTACTTCCCGCGCTACTTCTTCATCCCTATCATTGAGCAAATAAGCTCCTTATTGAGCTACGCGCCATTCCTATTGCACACACAAATTGTCAATCTGGCTTATGTGGCAGCACTTGTTCTCATCATCAGCCTTATTACGCTGGCCGACCTCGTGTTAACGCTCTATCCCCAAATAGGTGGAAAGGTGAAATATCTCATTGCCGAGCGCGCGCATCTGCCTCAGCCTGGGGCGAACCAGCCATAACCGGAAACTTTAAACTCAATGGCCCGCTTGCCAGAACATTCTGATCATTCGTAACCGGCGTGATGCTAATGTTGTGGAACAGACCAATAACGCCTTCAGAACTCTGGTCATTGGAGACAAAAAGTGCAATCTGACCACTGGTATACTCTGTATCTGTCACCTGACTAGCCACTTTGCCATTTATAGCGAGCGTCAACAGAGGGCCATCCATCGTCAAAGCTAACGTATTGGCCTGACCGATGGGCTTGAGCAATGGCGAACCCGTTGCTGGCACAAGGAATGTCATCTCCTGCCCATTCCGCGCATCAATGCTCTCTTTACTAATAGCATACGTATTATCGCCAAAAATTTCTATCCGATAATCGTGGTCGAGCGTCCTGTCGCCCCGTACATATAAACCGATACTATCCTGTTTATCGCCGGAGACAAATGTAAGACTGGTCGTCACCGTAACATCTTTGAATTGCTGAATGATCGGCAGGCTTTCCACCAACATCGTATGGTTGGTATCCTCCAGCATCAGGCCACCATTCGTTAGCAATCGTGTATAACCGGCGCTCTGTCCGATATACCATCCGTTCTTGTTGCTGGTAAATGTATCCTCAAAAATTGGTTGAGGGGTGAGCGATCCACTGGACAGGGGTGAGCCGGAAGAACTATTCACACGCTGAACATAGCCACGCAAGATGAGCGTTCCCCCTGAGATAACTACCAGCAGCACAAGCGTTAGTATGACTAACAGCCATCTTTCTACACGCTCGCGCTTGTTCAATGCATGCTCTCGCTGCTCATTCCCCATATATCCAGCGTCCTTATGGCTATAGCTTTATGTCGATCAATATATCAGTAAACTGTATTATAACCAGTCTCAATCATACTGAACAAATCTTATGACCGATCTCCCATGACTGGCATATCACAATAGCAGTTTCAGGCTAGCCTTTTTCACTCATCCTTACGCCATCAATCCATGCATTATCATCTGGCGGTAAATCTCTATCACCTGCTGCACACTCAATCGCCCATCGGGCCGAAACCAGACCGCCACCTCGGTACACATAGCAATGATCGCATAGGACGCTACCTTTATATCGGTATACCTGAAAATACCCCGTTCCATACCATTGCGTAAAATCGTTTGCAACATATCTTCATACGTATCGCGCAAGGAGAGAATATAGGCACGATTCTCCCCCTCCAGGGCGCGAATCTCAGTATCAATGATAAAAAACTCTCGCTTATAGGTGGTATGCAGGCGAATATGGTTGGCGAGCGCCTCTTTTAACTGCTGCTGCGGGTCATCGGATGCCCTGATAATCTGTTCCAGCGATTGGTTAAGGCGGTGCATAAAAGTTTCCATGATCTCTACCAGCAGCGCCTGCTTATTAGGATAATGGTGGTAGATACTGGCGGCCTGAATGCCTGCGATGCGCGCAATATCGCGCAAAGGTGCCGCGTGATAGCCATATTCAGCAAACATTTGTACGGCGGCAGAGAGAATCTGCTCGCGCATGGACATCCCTTCAGGATGCATCGATCTCGTTCCCTCACTTCTTCGCAAATTTGGCCTGTCTTTGCTATTGTAGGATGATTGCCTAAGAACAGCAAGGCAGGGCACCTATCTATAAGGTGAAGCATCCGCGAAGGATGCCCCACCTTATGGGTGCCCTGCACACGCGCACCATCATTCAGTTCAAGCAGCAGCCACCTGCTTGTTCGCTGGCAATGATAACACGGCACGTGGTAGATCGCGCTGCGTGTCTAATGACAGGTAGGCAAGGATTCGGCTCAGAATCACCGCCGCAATGGATGCCAGCCCTATTAGTAACCAGCCAAACGGGCCAGGAATCACCAGACACAGAAAAGTACGGATCGGCAACACGAAGAAGGTAGCCGCCAGCACGAGTATCGAACCAAGCACAGCCGCTAAGACGGGGGACGTCAAGCCACCCGTATAGCGTCCAGCGTCCAGCGTCTGCGCCAGTTGGGTCATGACAACACTGGCATACGCTACGGACTGGGCTTGAGGCAAGTTTCCTCTGGTTCGCAGGATACCGAAGGCTATTAGCGCAGGCACTACTGTTGATAACGCACGACGCACGATCTCATCGCGCAGTGGCTTATCCAGCGCCGTTGCCCCTTCACGATTCAGATCTGCCAGACTATAATTTTCTGGTTGTTGCAGAGCAACTGCCGTCGCAGGCAGAATATCTGTGATGGCATTCATGGCCAGAATCTGGCTTGTGGTTAAGGGGAGGCTAAAACCAAGCAGGCTGGCCCCGGCTACCAGACCCAGCTCACCAAGATTGCCTCCCAATAACAGGCCCAGCGCGCGGCGAATATTGCGCCAGAAACTGCGTCCCTCCACCAGCGCCTCCACCAGCGTCGAAAAGTCATCGTTAATCAGTACCACATCAGCCGTCTGGCGTGCTACCTCGGTACCGACCCGCCCCATTGCCACGCCAATGTCCGCCAGACGTAACGCCGGTGCATCGTTCACGCCATCGCCAGTCATCGCTACGACATGACCAAGCCGCTGCAAACTCTCAATGATACGCAACTTATCCAGAGGGGTAGCACGTGCAATCACCGTCACATTCTTGAGCCGCTCATCAAGATCGCCATTATGCAGCGTCGCCAATTCACTACCGGTGAGGATAGCCTGACGGTCATGATCCAGCAGACCAGCTTGCCGACCAATAGCGCGCGCCGTGACCGGATGATCGCCAGTAATCATTATTACACGCACACCTGCCTCGTGGCAGCGTCGCACCGACTCCGGCACGTCTTCCCTGAGCGGGTCACTGATCCCTATAAATCCTAATGCAATCAGGTTACGCGCTTGATCGAGTGGAAATTCTACCGGGCCTTCCGCTACCATCAGCACACGTAACCCTCGATCCGCCAGGCCAATCGAACATTTGTGCAGGGCCTGCCGCCGCTGCTCATCTAGCGGCACCTGTTCACCATGCTGCATAACCGCCGTGCAACGTGCCAGCAATGCCTCTGGCGAGCCTTTCAGGTAGAGCCTATCTCCTATCTGGGTCACATGAAACGAGCGTACCGGATCAAAGGAAAGCTCCGCGTCATGTTTCGTTGTGCGCAGCATCTCTTCCGCCTCCACGTCATAAGCCGCTCGTATCACCGCCATATCGGTAGGATGCGCGCTCGCACCAGGAACATCTGGATGAGGACTGGCAAATGCCGCTGCTAATAGCACACGACGAAGTCGCTCTGGCAACTGCTGTGTCGGCAACCAAACCTCCTGCTCGGCATCTGTAACAACGCTAACAGAGAGACGCCCTTCAGTCAGCGTGCCCGTCTTATCAGTACATGCTACATCTACACGTCCTAATGCCTCAACCGAAGAGAGCCGACGCACTACTGCCTGGCGACGGGCCAGACGTCGGGCCACACCAGCTTCGCTGACACGCGCGAGCAACGGCAAACCTTCAGGCACCCCTGTCAGGGCCAGGCTGGCTCCAACTGTCACCACTGTGCCTATCGGCTGTCTCCGTAACAGCCCAACCAGCATTACCAGTCCACCACTGGCGAACGAGAGCGGCAAAATCACCTTTAAGAGCCGACTCAATCGTGTAGCAAGCGGATTTGGCTCTTTCTCTTCAGCGGCAAGAACCGCAATGGTTGACCCCATACGTGTCTGACTCCCAACAGCAAAGACCACTGCCCGCCCGCTACCGCTCGTCACATCACTACCTTCCAGGACAATATGATCGAGGTTTGTTCCCCCCACCACCATCTTGCGAACGGGCAATGACTCGCCTGTGAGTGCAGATTCATCAACCTCCAGGCCATTTGAGGCTATCACACGTGCATCAGCGGCTACCCTATCTCCCGCCGCCAGCTCCAGTATATCGCCGACAACGATATCCCGCGCGGAGATGGCCTGGCATTTCCCGTTGCGTACTACTTTCGCTGTAGGCGTCCCGATACGTTTCAGAGCCTCCGATACCCGGTTCGCCTTATACTCCTGCCAGACCCCCACAGAGACGTTAGCGAGAATGGTAATAGCAATAATCGCCACATCGCCAGCAGCCCCCAGGAAGAGCGAGAGTACTGCCCCCAACCCAAGAATGCCAATCAGGGGAGAATTGATCTGCTCTACAAAAATCGACCAGAGAGGATGCCGATGAGTGTCAAGCGGGGATACCGCTCTTTTGCGCGCCGCCACCTGGAGCGTCGTCAGGCCCTTGCTACTACTTTTTAGCATGCGTAACGTCTCTTCCGGGCTGTACTGTCCCCAACGCTCCGGGTGAGGATCAACAAACTGAGCGCTGATCGCGTGTTTTCGCTCCCCTCCGCGCAGACGTAACCAGGCATCAGAGATCGCCGCCAGCGCTGTAATGTAGACGGCACGCGAAGCCTGCGTAAGACCGGGCCTGCCCCGTATTCCCCAGAAAACACCAACGATATTAGAAATCACCGAAAGGCCAACAGAGTCGCGCACGACCGCATCACGCTTAACTCCGGCATCGAGAATTGCCACCAGTGTATGTAGATCGGGAGCCAGTATATCGGCGCGCGCGGGTAATTGGTAGCGATCATTGGTCAACCCTATCGCCAGGTCACAGGCAGCAAAGGCGGCCTCAGCGCCAACATAGTCAGAGACAAAGGCCACCAGTAAACCCCTCTTCTGGTAGGCGTGAATCAGGCTAATGGTATCTGCACTCTCTATTAAGGGAATACCAGATCGCTTAGCCACTGCCCGCTCTACCAGTTGATCGCCCGCCGTCAGTACTCCTACTTCGATCTGGCAACGGCGACACAAGGCCACCAGTTCAGCCACCCCACGTGCCAGGCGAGGGCGCATGGCAATCAACCCTATCGGGTCTTGAGATGATGCCGCGCGGAGTTCCAGCACATAATTGCCGCGTTGACATAAGCGTGCCGCCTCTGCATAAGCTCCCCAACCCTCGATGGGCTGCAATGTATGGCGCACTCCATCAATGACCGCTCTGGCAACCCTACCATCAAAGCTTCCCTCTGACGCGGCAACTGCCTTTGCTGAATGCAACGCCCCCCCCCAGGGAGAACCCGCCGCGTTGGCAATTCCCGCCGCCAACGCCATCAAGTCCACCCCTTCGTATTCGTCACTGAGCGGTTGGGCCGCAATGGTCTCCAACCCATCGGTAATAGTGCGCGTTCCATCTAGCAGCAACACATGAGGCCGCCGTATAGGCCGACCAGCACGTGTACCGACTACCGTTGCCCCAGACCGAACCGCTCGTGCTGAGGCACTCAGGTCGGCACAATCAAGACCTATCGCCGCCGTGCGTAGATTGAGCAGCAGCAGTGAAGTCATCATCTGCGAGAAAGAACCAGTCATTACTCCCGTCGCAAGAGCATAGAGCAACGAGATAGGAGTAAGCAATTGTCCATACCGTTCATAGAGCGTTGGTCGAACGTTTGCCGGACGTTCCGTTGGCGTAAACGCATCAAAAGACTGCTCTGCCAGCAACCTCATGGAGAAAGGGCCGCCATAGAGAACAGCACTGGCAGGCACCACTATCTCCGGCATGACCGGCATTGGCATTCCATCACGCCCAATAGCTGTACCCACCCCTTCAAGCACAAGAGCGGGTAAAGGGGGACGATCACCGGCTTCAAGGTTGATCGTCTCGTTCGGATGAGCGGCAGGAACATGGCTAACCCGTTCCTCATGCCGTTTCCAGGCCTGTCTGCGCGCAAACACTTCGGTCACGAGACGCAACGCTTCTGCCTCGGTCAAGGCCAGACCCAGAAGATTACCGGAAAGTGTCAGGGTCACAATGGCCGGAATATTCACTAGCAAATCAGCAATGGTACGCCCGAACACTTGACGTAAACCATACCGCACCGGCAAAATGCCCTGAATAATGCTGATAGCACTGGATACCTGTGTCGCCACCGTCGCACCAGGAAATGGCTCTTCAATGTTAAAGAGCCTTCGCCCCCCCAGCAACCCCAGACCAAGCGCCGACCCTACAACGCGCGTCAAACCCTGAAACAATGGCCCTGGATCCAGCGGATGCACCGGATGATCCTCGCCTGGCAATGCCGGTAATTCTACTCCCTCCAGGGCGGCAACTATATCCTCCAGCTCGACCTCGTGTTCTTCAAATTCAACCAGCACTCGTCCGGTGAGCTGACTCACCCGTGCTGAAACCGACGGATACTTTTTGAGTATCTCAAGCACCTGCATGGCTATCTGAGGATTGCGATCCAGTCCACGCACCGGAATACGAGCGCGAACTCTATGCTTATGACGCTCAGGGAAAGTATGTGCGTGTGTTGGTTCCTTGTCAGGTAGACCTGTCGTCTCGTATTTGATACTCTGAATATAGCTAGTAATCTGCTGCTCACTGATCTGGTCAGGATTGAAGCATATCAACGCATTTCCGGTAATCGAATTCGCCTGTACACTCATAACGCCAGGAAGTTGCTTCAGCTTGGCCTCAATCTCCCTCTTACCCTGACCAGACCAGGCAGGTAAGTGGACACGCACCCTCCCGGCAACCGCATTGTGCAGAATGGTAGCAGAACCTGCAACCGCAACACTCATGGGTTCGCCTTTTTCAAAACCTTTCTAACCGCTACAATGGCCCTGCATGAGGAACCCCGTGTCCTCCCCCGGCCTTATGGTGCCCCCTGGTTGTCAGCCTGCGGGCGTGCTCTTTCCTCTACGGGAACACCTTGCTGTGCCAATCTCGCTCGTTCTCCAAACCGCTTCTGAAGGTCCTGCGCCTCAGCCCAGATATCTTCAGCCTCTTCGCGCATACGAGCAATAATACGCTGTGTTCGCCAACCGGTAATCGCTGCGGTCGTACTAATACGATGCGCCCAGCGATCAACAAGCTCCTCGGCCCGCACCTTTTCTGTTGCTGGCGCTCGACCAGGCTGCTCAGCCAGTCTCGCCGCTCCTTCCTGCTCTCCGCTCCTCGCCTCCTCCATTGGCAATGGCTGATCCATACGATCAGCTTCCACCCGAATTGCCGCCATCATTTCCTGTAAACGCTGACGAGTCTGCAACGCAAACATCCCCAGACGCCGCTCTGCGCTATTCAATAGCTCATTTGCTCGCTCGGTAGCAGGAGACATAGAACTCTTTTCCTGTGATGCTTCCATTCTCACTGCCCTCCAGGATGTCCCTGCTCCCCTTTCATCTGAGTAGCTTCCTGACGTTGTCCATCAGGTGACAGCGCCTCCTGGCCTTGCGCCGGAGCCGTCTTCGTCGCTCGACCCGCCGTAGCGCCCATCCGTTGCAATCCCTGACCTAGATTGCGTCCCACCGCAGTCAGGGCATCAGCCGCGACAAGCACCCCTGCCAGCCCATACACAGCTCCCTTGCGCAAGATCTGCCTCCCTCTCGGTGAAAAGAGAGCAGCAGTTACTGCCGCTGTCACCGCTACTTCAGGCTCTAAGTAGTCATCTAATGCCATTACTCTATAACCCTTCCTTTTATGTCCGTAAAGCTTTAGAACATACCCCTACAGAATACTATCACGCACACTACCTGCAACAAGTTTCGCGGGGAATAGATAGTGATTGCTACAGATTATACGAATAATCTCTGGTAGAAGTTTCACATCTCTGCACGCTTACTCACAGCTTTAACTGTAAGACATAACAAGGAAGGATTAAACCTGTTCTATGCCTCTATTGTCGGCATCACCCGCTCAATAATCGCCATAAAATTGGTATCAGCAGGCAACGTCCCAAACGCATGACCCCAATCGCCTTGCAGACGCGATGCACAGAAACCCTCAGCTACTGCCGGATGTCCATATTGCACAAGTAACGCACCCTGCCACACCAGCGCCATGCGCTCCACAATACGACGCGCACGAACCTCCAGATTCGTTAAATCCAGAAACTCATCTTGCAGTTGCTGGATAGCCCTATCCAGGCGCACATCCCTTCCACGAGCGAGCGAAACCTCGGCCAGAAACGTCTCTATCGACGCTGGTTCTTTCGCCATCGCGCGCAACACATCCAGACAATTCACGTTGCCGGACCCTTCCCAGATCGAATTAAGAGGCGCTTCACGATACAGGCGTGGCATGAGGCTTTCTTCCACATAGCCGTTGCCACCCAGGCATTCCAGCGCCTCAGCAACCTGCGTGGGACAACGTTTCGTCACCCAGTATTTGCCGACTGCCGTCCCAATGCGCTTGATAAACGCTTCATGCATCTCCAGCCGTGCGCGGTCACAGGCACGCGCCAGCCGCATCGCCAACAACGTCGCCGCCTCCGATTCAATAGCCAGGTCAGCCAGCACGTTCTGCATCAAGGGCTGGTCAACGAGCAGGCAGCCGAATACCTTGCGATACCGTGCGTGGTGAATGGCCTGCATCACCGCCTGCCGCATCGTTGCCGCCGAGCCAATCACGCAATCCAGCCGCGTAAAATTCACCATCTCAATGATCGTGCGTACACCTCTCCCCTCTTCACCGACCCTCATGGCCCACGTCTGCTCAAATTCCACCTCGCTGGACGCATTAGAACGATTGCCCAACTTATCTTTGAGGCGTTGAATGAAAAAACGATTGCGCGTTCCATCGGGCAAGACACGTGGCACCAGAAAACAGGTCAAACCATGTGGTGCCTGCGCCAGCACCAGAAACAAGTCACACATGGGGGCCGAACAAAACCATTTATGACCGGTCAATACATACGTTTTCTCATCATCGCTGAGCGGTATCGCCCGTGTCGTATTGGTGCGCACATCAGACCCTCCCTGCTTCTCCGTCATCCCCATTCCACATAATATCCCTTTTTTATGTTGAGGAATACGCAACCCTGGATCATAGATCGTTGAGGTCAGCAATGTCTCCCAACCAGCCACATCGGAATGTGCGCGCAACACCGGCACAACAGCGTGGGTCATAGAAACGGGACAGCAATGTCCCCCTTCCATCTGCGAACACAGATAAAAGGCTGCTGCTCGCGCGACATGCGCACCAATGGTCGGCTCGCGCCAGGAGAGTGCATGGGCCGCAG
This sequence comes from Ktedonobacteraceae bacterium, assembly GCA_034436045.1. Classification (GTDB taxonomy): domain Bacteria; phylum Chloroflexota; class Ktedonobacteria; order Ktedonobacterales; family Ktedonobacteraceae; genus H111-94. The sequence goes on from DAOTVZ010000284.1 coordinate 38,648, forward strand.
CTTCAAGCGAGGTACGCATTAATTGATGCCAGGATGGGTGAAACGTTACTTCGTCAATGCGATGACCATAACGATCATGAGTATGTAAAACAGGCGTATAGGTATTAGCATCCGTTGCCCACTGTAACGCCTCTTCACTACCAGTAATTGCTCCCAGTGCCGTCAACTGCTCCTCTGCCCAGCCAGCGCTTTCACGTCGCAGACTCTCTACCAGAGTCGCATCCTGTAGGAAAGTGTTATAGTTAATCAATGGCGGTGGTTGATTAAATACTTCGTGCGTTACATGAATCATGGGGGGTGATACTTGTTTTTCGAGTGACATGCTCAATATCCTTTCATCAGCACTGATGCTGGCTACAAAAATTGCGCTCGTTCAAAACACAACTTTTTCGATTACCTACAGCATAACACATAGAACGTCAGATACTAGAAAGGCTATCTATCACAAAAAGATAACAGCTTCCATTTATCACCGCCATAAGAACTGGCAAACTATTCGTATTCCATCTGGATTATTTATAAGAAGGAGTTATTAGTGTCAGAGGCATATCAGGCATATGAACCATTCTGGTTGGGGCCGACAGATGCAGATACTGCCTGCCTGCTTATTCATGGCTTTAGCGGCAATCCAGCAGAAATGCGTACATTGGGCGATTATTTGGCACAACAAGGGATACGGGTTTACGCTATGCTCGTCAGCGGGCATAGTGGCAATCCAGACGAATTGCTCCGCACAGGCCATCGCCAATGGCTAGCCTCAGCCGAGGATGCGCTGGCAAAACTTACGCATTATCGTCATATCTTCGTCATCGGCCTCTCGATGGGCGGTGTCCTGGCACTCCGTCTGGGTATACACCATCCACGTCAGATTACCGGCGTCGTGGCCCTCTCCACGCCAACGCGCTTTCGCGGTGGCTGGCAGGTACGTCTGGTGCCCCTGGCGCGCTATTTCGTAGACTGGTTCTATCCCCTGACAAAGCTCGATTTCAACAATCCAAAGGTACAGGCCGAAGTACTCAAGCAGGCTCGTCAGCGTGACCCCACTATCTCCATCGACTTCAACGATCCACAAACAGTCGCGCATCTTAAGCAAATGGTACGTATTCCCGTGCCTGCCATTGCGGAACTCTTCGCCCTGACCAACCAGACACGCCACATGTTACATAGGTTGCACAAACCACTGCTGATTATCCATAGCAAGCTTGACCAGACAGTTGACCCTTCCTGCGCCTCTGAGCTAGCACGTCTGGCAATTCACGCCTCACCCAGAACGCTGCACTGGCTAGAGCACTCTGGTCACGTCATCACAACCGATATCGAACATGAACTGGTCTACCAATGGATCAAGGATTTTATTGCTACGATGATAAATGCTTCAGGGCCTGCTCAATCTTAGGCTCTTCCGAAGGGAACGGCGGACGAAAGGTCCCCTGGTCGTTCACAAAGACAATATGTGTGTTCTGGAACGTGACGATCATATCCGGCTTATGATCGCCGTTAATATCGACAAATGACAGCGTCACAGGAACCAGCGCCGCATCTGGCCCATAGAGTTGTGGCCCCATAAAGACACGCGCGTGAGAAGCGTCTCCGCCAGGAAACTCAATGATCTCAATGCGCCCTCTCAGGTTCAGGGCAATGAAATGGCTGGGCGTCCCACCCTGCTCGTTATGCCCCACCCAGGCATCAACCTGGTACGTGCGCGGATAGCCATAGCGCAGTTGATCCATTTCTATGCTAAACCAGTTAGAAAGTGAGCTAAACAGCATCCAGCCGATTACCATCATCATCATGCCAGCACCGAGATAGAGGAGAGGATGCAATTTCTGGATGCGCCATCGTCCCCACTGCCATTGTTGCTTCGCAGGCGGTTGGTGCTGAGACGGCTCCTCCGGCTTACTGACAGGTTTCGCATAGGGTACACGCTGGCGCGTTCGCGTCGAGGTCTCACCGGCGGTCTGCTGTGTCAAGATATCAGCATAGTGCCATTCTGTTACAAGAGGCTCGCTCGGCCCCACCTGCCCTGTTTGTTCGGTCTCGGCTTTTGGTGGACGCGAGGCACGCTTCTTCACAGGCGTTATCATATCAGATGCCTGCACTGCGGGCCGTTTATTAGGAGTGCGCGTCCCATCTGCGATAGGCCGATGACGTATGATGCTCTTAGGTACAATTTTCTCTTCCGAAGCTAATACTGGCATAGAGAACTCCTCTCCTCTGAGCAAAAAAGACACAAAAACATCTTAAAGCAAAGAAATAGTGTCGCGTGCTAGAGGTAGTCCCACTTCAACTACTTGTCTTTATGGCACATGTATTCTAAAATAAACTGCACTTACAAAAGTATGTCGATAACGAGTCTATTGTACAGAGTATGCCCGTACAGAGGCAATGAAATAATGTGGAAATAGCCCAAATTGGTGAGCTTATCGGCTCACCTATCTATGAGAACATCGATACTGAACTGGCAAATGGCTCCGAGGCTGCTTTGTCGAACCTGAACAGAGTATAGCACAAATCTCTACCTACCGACCAGGGGACTATAAGATAACCGCCAAAATTCATTGTGCGCGTCATTTACAAAAGTGCCCCCTCATCCAGCACAGCCCGCAAATCAGCAGGTAACGGAGCTTCAAAGCTCAACACTTCTCCTGTCGAGGGATGACGAAATTGCAGTTGGTAAGCATGCAGAAACTGACGCGGTAACTTCACCCCACGAACGCTATTACCCGATCCATACACAGGATCACCCGCAACAGGATGACCTATAGCACGTAGGTGAACGCGAATCTGGTGTGTGCGCCCCGTTTCGAGTTGCAAGAGCAGCAACGTGTGCCGATTAAAACGCTGTAACACCCGAAAATGGGTACGCGCCTCCTTGCCCGCCAGCTTCGTAATCGTCATTTGCTGACGATGACGTGGATCACGCCCAATTGGCGCATCAATACTTCCCTGCTCCAATGCGACACGCCCCTCAACCAGCGCCAGATAACGCTTCTGTACTTCGTGACGTTTGATCTGCTCCGCCAGCGCCGCGTGTGCCTGGGCATTACGTGCCACAATCATCAGGCCAGAGGTATCTTTATCCAGGCGATGCACAATGCCAGGTCGCATCTCTTCCCCGGCAGTACGTAAGTCAGGATAGCGCGCCAGCAACGCATTGACCAGTGTATCCTCACTATGACCAGGAGCAGGATGAACTACCATGCCCGCCGCTTTATTAATAACGAGCAGGTCCTTATCTTCATAGACGACGTCAAGCGGCATTTCGCGCGCGGCAGCAGTCATTGGCTGAGAGGCCGGGAATGGATGCAACACCTCAATGACATCGTTGGTACGTATCATATAGCCAGGCTTACTGCTACGTTGATTAACCAGCACCATCCCTTCATCAATCATGCGTTGTATGGCCGTGCGCGAGAGATGCCCCAAATGAGGTGCAAGAAAACGATCTAATCGTTGCCCGGCCTGCTCCGGCTCAACCGACCAGCGATATTCATAAATGAGTTCCGTTGGTTCCATAACAATGCTTCTCTTATTACATTAATAACTACTTATTTTCCTGTACCGACCCAATCTCTTTTGTCGTATCTTCTATGTTTTCTACCTGTTTTTCCTGATCCACTCGGTCACGCCTCTCCTCTTTAGCGTTGCTACGGCCCAGGCCACCAAATATCAACAGCAAGAAGAGCAACACCACACCGACGGAAATGCACGCATCCGCGATGTTAAAAATAGCAAACGAATAACCGATTTGAGGAATACGGAACCAGATAAAATCAACCACGTAGCCACTATGCCGTATTCTGTCGATCAAGTTGCCAAAAGCGCCGCCTATAATCATGCCAAAGACAATCTTATAGGCCAGCGAACCGCTATTCATCATGCGAATATACAGGTAGACAACCACACAGATGGCAACGGCGATCAGAATTGGCAGAAAAAGGCTATTCTCGAAAAGACTGAAAGCAGCCCCATTATTCCGAATATAGTAGATCGTCAAATAAGGCCCGATAATGGAGATCGGCGTATGACTCTGCGGTGGGCTGAGATACTGAACGACCAGCGCCTTTGTCCACTGATCAACTCCTACAACGACAATCACGGTAAGAAGGGCCAGTATATCATAAAAACGCGCGCGTCTGGCAGTCACGATTTTTTATTCCTTTCGCCGACGAAGCTAAGATGGGCTATCCTTTGTTGTCCCTATGGTACAACCATTTGCTGTCCTTGTCTACCATTCCCTGCACGCCACATCTGTATATTATAAGGTAGGAGCCAGTTCACCGCGTCCATGTTCCAGTATCGCTTTCCCTGGAAGGCCACACGGACGCCATGAGCCGACTCCCACATAGCAAGCATTGCTCGCCGTAATCACTCCTGTATATCGCGCAGACTGGTATCCTTATACGCCCAAATTGCGCCTTTCAAGCTGCTCTTCATCCTTGACACAGCGCGCGGCCCAGGGAATAGCTTCTAGCCTTTTCTCTGGGATAGGCTGACCACAGACAACACAGATACCATAGGTACCTTGCTCAAGCCGCTTTAGGGCATCCTCTACCTCTTCCAACAACGCCTGATTATTCGTCAGAATAACGCGCTCATCGACCATCTCATTCTCGTCAATGGCACTTTCTTCAAAATCTTGCGGCCCCTCGCTCAGCTCAGTCGGGTCGGTAGGTTTGGGATACGCCTGGTCTAATCCGCCTATCTGCTCGCGTAATTCCGCCCGCCGTTGCTCTAACCGTGCTTTGATCTGTTGTAAATCGAGACTCATCAGTCATCCCCCTTTTCCAAAAACCATATTTTCTGTCTGGCCTACCACAATGTACACAGCTTCAGCGCCACAAAAAAGCGTATAGCACATAGAACAGTACGTATAATATGCCAACTTGGCACATCTGTCTACCACCACCTCAACTAACAATGGGTTTCTTCTCCTTTTGTAACACCTTCATCACCTTCTCAGTCACATGCAGATGAGCTTGTACAAGTTCAGGTGGCGTGAGTGCCAGCCATTGGTTCAGTGATATATCGGCAAAATGGTTGCTCTTGAACAGTTCCAGGAAACGCAGTCTGGTATCACCGGTATTCTCGATATAATGTCCCATCGCAAAAGGCACGTACCCCACGTCACCCGCCTGATAATCGAAAGTACGCGCTGTACCACTGGCGGCAAATACCGTCATACGTCCCTGACCCTCAATATAGTATTGCCACTCGTCGTTATTAGGATGCCAGTGCAGCTCGCGCATGGCTCCCGGCTCAACCTCCACCAACGCAGCCGCAATAGTCGTTGCCACCGGGAAGTTGGTCGAGTCGATAATACGTACCGTGCCCCCTGGCATACGCTTTGGCTCCTGAGCCGACATATGATGGCTAAAGGACGATGGTACTGGCCCAACCGGTGAGGGAACCCTTTCAGAGGCTAGCGCTGTGGGAACCTTGCCCTGGAAAATGTAGAGTTCATGTGCAGGTAGCGCAGCAAAATCGCTCTCTGTGACGTCAAAGTTCTTAGCCAGCACCTCTCTGGGCGTGTGCGAAAGCCAATCGCTGAGCAAAAACGTCGAGTTCTCAGAGAAGTTGCCGTCATCGAAGGCCAGCAAAAACTCACCGCCTTCCGCTAATCCCTGAATGGCATGTGGAATACCTGCGGGAAAATACCAGATGTCACCAACACCAACATCATCGATAAAATTGTGCCCTTCCTGATCAATGGCCGTGATGCGCGCACTTCCATAGAGCATATAGGCCCACTCCGCCTGTTTATGCCAGTGCAACTCGCGTATCGCCCCCGGCTTTAAGCGCATATTTACTCCCGCTATCGTCGTCGCAATCGGCAACTCGCGCACCGTGACTTCGCGCGCCCATCCTCCTTCTTCCAGTCGATTGTGCGCCTGGCTAAACGAGAATTTCAGGTTCGGCACCGTACCGGCATCAGTAAGCGGCGGAGCCAGTAAAGCAGGATTTTGTCGATCCAGCACCACATTTCGCGGGCCAGGGTCAGTCGCCCCAACACCATCCCTGATCGGCTGCGGTATCTGCTCCTCAACTTCTTGCGTTTTAGAACGACGGGTAAACAAATTCTTCATGCCTACGACCCTCCCTTGCACATAGTCAAGCCAATCTGAGTCAAACCAGGATTATCCAGAAGTAACACGTTGCGCTTAGATAACGGTTACTGCTATCATAAAGGCTACGAACAATGCTAAGGAGCATGCTATGGAGCAAACGACCATACTCTATCGTCCCGTTGGAGCGGAAGAACTGGCGTTGATTCGTGAAAGTGACTATACTGCTTTTCCGCCCCGACTCTCCTGGCAACCAATTTTCTATCCTGTCCTTAACGAAGAATATGCAACGCTGATTGCACGCGACTGGAACGCGCGTGATGGCCAGAGTGGTTACGTGACACGCTTCTCAGTACGCAGCGATTATCTACAACAATTCGAGATTCACACCGTTGGTGGCACGCTCTGTCAGGAATATTGGATACCCGCAGAAAACTTGGACGATTTTAACCGTAATATTGTAGGCAAAATAGAAGTTATAGCAGAGTACCATTCGCGTTAGATACTTTTGGCATCTATCTTTGTAGTATCTCCCTCTCATATTCTATGGCTATAGGAAAATAATATGGACATCTCGACCAGAGAAGCCAGCAGCATTTTAACACCACAGCAGTCAGGGTTCCTGACCACCACACCCTATCCTTTCACCCACTCCCTATCTGCCTATGTTGGCTGTGGCTTCGGACAAACCAGTTGTGGCAAATATTGCTATGCCCAATATCTGCCACAGTGGATTTTCAACAAGGGTAGCGCCGCCTGGGGCAAAGCCGTGCAGGTCAAAACCAACGCGGCAGAGCTATTAGAAAAAGTCCTGCGCAAGATGAAACCGACGGTCCGCCGCAAGTTACGCATCTTCATGAGTACGACCACCGACCCTTATCAACCTATCGAACGCAAGTACCAGGTGACACGCCGGTGCCTTGAGGTGTTTACACACTATCCAGACCTCGACCTGTTAGTCGTCCAGACACGCTCGCCACTGGCCGAACGCGACTTGCCCCTATTACGCCAGATACCCTACGCCTGGCTCTCCGTCACTATCGAAACCGACGATCAGGCTTACCTTCAACAACTCGGTGGCGGGCCTCCTCTGGAAAGACGCTGGCAACTGGTACACACCGCCAGCAAAGCCGGTGTTCCTGTACAAATCACCGTCAGCCCCTGCCTGCCCTACTCCGACATGACAACATTTGCGCAACGACTTCTTGAGAGCGGGGCTAAACGCCTCGTGGTAGATACTGTCGTCGATGGCGACGGCTCCCTCGGCAAACGTACCGCGCATAGCCCGTTTGCCCAGGCGTGTTCAGCCTGGGCCGAGACATCACATGCCCACCGTCTGTATCATTATCTGCGTGACCACATCGGAACCGGTGAAATTACCATCGGTTGGAGCAGTGAAGGTTTTTGTAGCATTGCCCCCAAAGTGTGAACCTTCACCTTCTTACGCTGACTATACATCTATGACTATATGAAATATCCAGTACACAACCCCATGTGCGATAATAGCATTATTAACCTCCGCTGATACTTACTTTGGTGAAGGATGTACGTATGAGTAACAGAGTCAATGACCTCCTCGCACAGATGACGCTTGAGGAGAAAGTATCCTTGCTGGCCGGTGCCGATATGTGGCATACCGTCGCTATCGAGCGACTCGGCATCCCCTCGCTCAAGATGACCGACGGGCCTAATGGAGCGCGTGGTGAAAGTTTTTCCGGCGGGACTACCGCTGCCTGTTTCCCGGCAAGCATCGCACTGGCCTCTACATGGAATACTGAACTGGTGCAGCGCGTGGGACAGGCACTGGGTCAGGAAACAAAAACAAAAGGCGCGCGTATGCTGCTAGCTCCAACCGTCAATATGCATCGCTCGCCGATCAACGGGCGCAACTTCGAGTGCTACTCCGAAGACCCTTATCTTGCCGCACGCATGGCGGTTGCCTATATCACAGGCCTTCAGCAAGAGGGAGTGGCGGCAACCGTCAAACACTATATTTGTAACGACTCCGAATTTGAGCGCACCAGCATCAGTTCGGAAGTGAGGGAGCGGGCCTTGCGCGAAATTTATCTCCCACCCTTCCAGGCTGCCGTGCAAGAAGCTAAGGTATGGGCCATCATGGGTGCCTACAACAACGTTAATGGCATTCCAGCCACCGAAAACGCCTACCTCTTAACAGATATCTTGCGCAAAGAATGGGGGTTCGATGGCCTCGCCGTCTCTGACTGGTTTATGGCTATCAAAAGCACCGCCGCTTCTGTCAATGCGGGCCTTGACCTGGAAATGCCCGGCCCCGCGCGCTGGCGTGGCGTTCTACTCCAGCAAGCAGTAGAACGGGGCGAGGTGGCCGAGTCCACCATCGATGAGAGCGTGCGTCGCCTGCTCCTCCTGCTCGAAAGAACCGGCGTCTTTGAGCAACCACAGGAGCCACCCGAACAAGCTATTGACCTGCCGGAACACCGCGCGCTGATCCGTGAGGCAGCGGCAGAGGGCATCGTGCTGCTCAAAAACGAGGGAAACGTGCTACCCTTACAACGAGAGGGCTTGAAATCTATCGCTATCATTGGCCCCAACGCCAAAACGGCACGTATCATGGCTGGTGGCAGTGCCAGCCTCAATCCCCATTACGCCATCACACCGTTTGATGGTGTCGCCGCCAAAGTCGGCCCACAGATTATGCTCGGTTACGAACTCGGTTGCCCAAATTATAAACTGCTTCCCCTGCTTGACCAATCACACCTCTTTGCCGATGAGACAAAGCAGCAACACGGCTTCACGCTCACCTACTTCAACAACACCGATCTCTCAGGCAGCCCTGTCTGGTCAGAGATCAGCACGACCTCCGAACTACAATGGCTTGGGTCGGTATCCGCTGCCGTCGATGCCCACCAGTTCTCGGTGCGTGCCACCGCTCAGTACGTGCCTGACACTACAGGTACATATACCTTCAGTATTGGTAGCGCCGGTCTCAGCCGTCTCTTCATCAACGGACAAGAACTCATCGACAACTGGACACACCAGACTCCCGGCGACCTCTACTTCGGCATGGGAACATCAGAGGTCAAGGCCACTATCGCACTGACCGCCGGGCAAACCTATACTCTGACTCTAGAATACTGCAAATACGAGGGATCGCCACTGGCCGCAGTACGTCTGGGCTGCTTGCCGCCATTACCGAGCAATGCCATCGCGCGGGCCGTAGCTCTGGCCGCCGGTGCCGACGTGGCACTTATCTTTGCCGGACTCAGCGGCGAATGGGAGAGCGAAGGCTTCGACCGACCAGATATGAATCTGCCGGGGGAACAGAACACGCTCATCGAGCAGGTTGCCGCCGCCAATAAGAACACCATTGTGGTCTTGAATACAGGTTCACCCATTACCATGCCCTGGCTCGACAAAGTAGCTGCCGTAGTAGAAGCGTGGTATCCTGGTCAGGAGTGTGGCAACGCCATCGCCGATGTCCTCTTCGGCGACGTGAATCCGTCCGGCAGGCTCTCCCAGACCTTCCCCAAACGCCTGGAAGACAACCCAGCCTACATCAACTACCCCGGCGAGAACGGTAAAGTCTACTATGGCGAGGGTCTGTTCATCGGCTATCGCTACTACGAGAAGAAGAAGATTGCTCCTCTCTTCCCGTTCGGTTTCGGCCTCTCCTACACCACCTTCAGTTACGAGAACCTGCGCCTAAGCGCCAGAGAGATCAGCCCACAGGACACGCTAGAAATCTCTATTGACATCACAAACACCGGCTCACGCGCTGGTAAAGAGGTAGTGCAGGTCTATATCCGCGACATGCAATCACGCCTGCACCGACCAGAAAAAGAGCTGAAAGCCTTCGCCAAAGTGACCCTTGCTCCCGGTGAACGCAAAACAGTCACTTGCTCGATCAACCGCGAGGCCCTTGCCTACTACGACGACCTACCAGGTGAATGGGTTGCCGAAGAGGGTGAATTTGAGGTACTGGTTGGCTCATCCTCCCAGGATATTCGTGCCAGCAGTCGCTTCGTCCTCACCGCTTCCAGCCACTTCGGCGGGCGCGCCTCCATAACACAAAAATAATCCTGCGCGCATACCCCATTGGGCATGACGATGAAATTTTTCACCCGAAACCGGCAACGGCACCATCCCGTAGGGGCGTGATTCATCACGCCCACTTTGCCCGTCCCTCCCCTCGCAGGACGTGATTCATCACGCCCACTTTGCCCGTCCCTCCCCTCGCAGGACGTGATTCATCACGCCCACTTTGCCCGTCCCTCCCCTCGCAGGACGAGACTCATCACGCCCCTCCGAGAGCATCGATCTGGATAATGAAATTTCTTCATCACGCCCCGACAGTGCCGATTTCAGCAAAAATTTTTAACATTATGATTATGCGTTTAAACCAAATGCAGCACGAGATGGCAGTAAAGCGCCGAGAATAATCAACGTGATACTGGCAACCGCGACAGGCAAGAACGCTACCGCCGGTACATGTAGCAAGTCCCAGAGTTGGCCTCCAATCAGTGGCCCCACAAAGGCCACACAATAGGTCAGCGAGATCGTCGTGCCGGTCAGCCGTGCAACCTCTCCGGGTCTTGCAAGTAACGGTGGCAGCGCAATCCCCAGCGTAAAGACCAGCGCGGAGCTTCCACCCAACAAAGCAACCCACAATACCTCTAACGAAGCTGGCGTGAAAACCCAACCCGCAATGGCGAGCGCACAGATTGCCCCCGAAACAATAAAAGGCCAGCGCCGTCCGGCCAGGCGTTGCGCAAAAAACGTGACGCCGAGGCTGGCCGGCAACTGCGCCGAGTTCAGCACCGCCAGCACTAACGAGGTTAAACCACTGTGATGTATCGCCTGATTGTATGATGCAACCCAGCTATTCATGCCAAAATAAATCAGGCTATTCGCCCCAAGCATGATGCCCAGGTGCCAGCCGTTGACACGCGCAGGTTTCTTCTCCTCAACACCCTGTTGTCTCTCATGCTCAGGCTGTGATCTGGCTTCTGTCGCCTCTCTCTTATGTCTCAGCGTCTTCACCTGGACCGGTGGCGCGATCCAGAGCCAGAGAACCAGCGCGACAATAATGGGGACACTCCAGAAGACAAACGTAGCACGCCAGGCATCCGCGCCAAAGTACTGGAGCATCACAGGCACAGTTAAACCAGCCGCTATCGATTCGCCCACAATCAGACCATCACTGAATAATGCCGTCACCAGCCCGATCTGCGTGGGAAACCAGCGCCGCGCCAGTACCGGCACCGCCGTCTGGCTGAGCGCGATCCCCACGCTGAGCAGGAATGTAAAGAAGAAGAGTGTCAGCGCCATCGGCCACACAGCACGCAGTAGCGCGCCACCAGCTAGCAAGGCCAACCCGATTGAGACACAGGCACGCTCACCAATGCGTTCCGCCAGCAAGCCAGAGAGCCAGGATGCAACACCCAATACCAGGATCGGCAAAGCTGTCAGAAAACCTGTCGCGGTATAGGTGAGGTGCAGGTCATGTTGAATAAGCGGAAGAACAGGTGGTACGCCCAGAATAACCGCGCGTAAATTGATACCAACCAGCGCAAGCAAAATACAGATAACAATTTTCCGCCAGGTTGCCATCGTAAGGGCATCCTGGACGGCGTGGGCAGTGTTCTTGACCATGGGATTCCTTAGACTATCTTATGCCTCGTCCCGCACCACAAAAACGTGCAAGGTGCGAGGGCCATGTACACCCTCCACCCGACTGAGTTCAATGTCGCTCGTCGCGGAAGGGCCAGAAATCAGCGTAATGGGACGGGTGGCATGTTCTGCCAGACGCGCTACCGCCTCCGGCACCAGCCCTACTACCTGCTGTGCATATACCACACATAGATGTAAGTCTGGCACCAACGAGAGCGCCCGCCGTCCCTGCCGCGCGCCCCCATCCAGAATAATCGTTCCCGTCTGCGCTATTGCCAGCGCGCAGCCAGTCAACACCCCTGAACTGGTATCAAGCTCCGTCACACTCAGCGGTATAGCATCGCTCAGCACCGTTATTCCGGCAGGAAGCCATTCGGTCGGCACATCGGCAGGCACAACAAGCCGCGAAACGCCATGCTGCTGACAGGCTTCCGCAATAGCTTGCGTCAGGCCGCTCTCGTCCGTGCATGTCACGATAGCCTTGTAATCGACCAATCGATCAATAAAATCTTCAACTATCGCATCACGGTCGCGTTCATCGCGCTGCCGAAAATCAGATGCCGCCGGTGCAGGCTCAACGGCATGCGCAACGGCGGCCCGAATGCGTGCCAGAATCACATCCTTTGCGGTTCCACTCATGCCTGTGGCTCCTTTCCCATTTCTCCTGCCTCTATCTGTGGCATCTTCTCCACCCCGTCGCCCTTTTGTCGATTCTCCCGCCACCATTCGCGGAAACTCTGTTTGGGTACCGGCGGCAGATCACGCGCCTCCGTCCACCCACCGAGTATGCCCGGTAAACGATCAATCGTGCCGCGATGCACGACCAGGCGTTGTCCCTGGCGGGCTAAGCGTTGCGCTTGCTCATAGCGGCTCGGACTGGCAAAGATACGCGCCAGTTGCTGCATCGCCAGCACCTCCGCGTCAAGCGACGACGCCTGGCGCGTCACCTGTCCACGCAAGTATAACAATACTTCTGGAATGTTGATCTTGACCGGACAGACCTCATAGCAGGCCCCACACAGGCTAGATGCATAGGGTAAGGACTTCGCTTGCTTTATCCCAATCAGTTGTGGCGTGAGGATGGCCCCGATAGGGCCGGGATAGACCGAGCTATACGAGTGGCCTCCTGTGCGCGCATACACCGGACAAATATTGAGACAGGCGCTACAGCGAATACAGTGTAACGCTTGCCGTCCCACTTCATCGGCCAGCACATTTGTGCGCCCATTATCTAGCAGTACCAGGTGAAAAATCTGCGGCCCATCCCCTGGCGTCACACCCGTCCACAGGCTCGTGTAGGGATTCATGCGTTCACCGGTTGAACTGCGCGGTAACAGTTGCAGGAACACAGCAAGATCGTTGAACGTGGGCAAAATCTTCTCAATCCCCATCACCGTAATCAACGTCTGCGGCAGCGTCAGGCACATACGCCCATTGCCCTCACTCTCTACCACACAGACCGTACCCGTCTCGGCAATTGCAAAGTTGGCTCCGCTAATCGCCACCCGCGCGGAAAGAAACTGCTCACGCAAATAGCGTCGCGCCACTGCCGTCAGTTGCTTCGGCTCATCGCTAAGCTCCTCCCCTTGCGCAATAGTGCGTCGGAACAGATCGCGTATCTCGCTACGATTCTTGTGGATGGCAGGTACCAGAATATGTGAGGACGACTCACCAGCCAGTTGAATGATCAATTCAGCCAGGTCAGTCTCGATAGCACGAATGTTTGCTGCCGCCAGCGCACTATTCAGGTGAATCTCATCGGTCGTCAGCGACTTAACCTTAATCACGCGCTCCGCACCTGTAGTACGGACAATCTCTACAATGATTTGGTTGGCCTCTTCAGCATCGCGTGCCCAATGTACCTGCCCCCCCGCACGTTGAACGGAAGCCTCCAGTTGAAGCAAATATTCGTCCAGGTGGCGCATCACACGCGCTTTTATCGCTGAACCTGCCGCGCGCAATAGCTCCCAATCAGGTAATTCACTCACCACTGCCGCGCGTTTATTGCGAATCGTCGTGGTAGCTTTGCCCAGATTGCGCCGCAACTGGCTATCCTCCAGTGCCTCTCTGGCTTTGACGGGAAACATTGGCAGAGCCTTCGTTGCCATTAAGCCACCTCTCTTTCCGTACTGGCCAGAATTTCAGCCAGATGAACCGTCGTTACCCCGGCACGCTGCCGATGCAACCCACCACCAATATGCATCAGGCAGGAAGTATCAGCCGCGCACAGCACTTCCGCGCCGGTATCCAGCACACAGCGCATCTTGTCGCTCAGCATCGCCAGCGAGGTATCGGCATTCTTGATCGCAAAGGTGCCACCGAAGCCACAGCACTCACGAGCGTTGGGCAACTCAACCAGGTCAATGCCCTTAACAGCACGCAACAATTGCAACGGCATATCGCCCAGATGCAATACACGCATACTATGACAGGTAGGGTGATAGGTAACGCGATGCGGATAGTAGGCCCCCACATCCGTCACGCCCATGCGCTTGACGAGAAACTCCGAGAGTTCATAGACACGTGGAATCAGTTGTTCAACCGCCATAGCTAACGCCGTATCCCCCGTCCACGCGGCAGCCTTTGGATAAAGATCGCGCACCATGCCGACGCACGAGGCAGACGGAGCTACGATCACTTCTGCCTCGTTGAACACCTCAACGAAGTGCCGTGCCAGCATAGCCGCCTCGCGCTGATAACCGGTATTGAAATGCATTTGTCCACAGCACGTCTGCGCCTGGGGAAAATCTACCTCCAGACCAAGGCGCTCCAGTACTCGCGTGGTGGCAATGCCAACATGGGGAAAGAGTGTGTCGTTGAAACAGGTGATGAAAAGCGCAACCCGCATCGGTTGATCCTTTCCGCTCCTCGAAAAATATCAAAATGGCGTAACCATCTCATTATATCATCGCCACCAGGTTGTTGACCGCCTATAGTTCTCTCTTTTAGTATATCTAACGTGTTCTATCCATAACGTTTTTTCGACCTGATACCCAGAAAGAAACGAGGGTCTTTCTTGAATAAATTTTGAGCATTTTCCACTTTCTTCAGAAGTTTTTTTGACGCTGCACGTACTATACTTTTAAAAGGTTGCCTGTTATCGCACAACCTATCGGTTTTTCTTCTAGTAAAAGGATATTCAGCAATGTCTCTCTATACATCTCTCGTCGTCTCTGAGAAACTAAAAGAAACCAGACGCTCCCACTTTCTTCTGGACAGCATTCTGGCGATAGCAGGATCACTTGTTGTTACCGCGATCATCTACTTCGGGCACCTCTACCCACGCATCCATAACATCTCTATTGTGTATCTACTGGTCATCCTGGCCCTGGCCAGTACACGCAGTAGCTACGCCGCTATCCTGGCCTCAGTTGTGGCTACGCTCGCCTTTGACTTCTTCCTGGTTCCCCCTTTATATACCTTTACGATGTATGATCCGGCAGAATGGGTCGCACTTTTCATCTTCCTGGTCGATGCCATCCTTACCGGAGAACTTGCTTCCAGGCTGCGCAAACAGACACAACAGGCCACACACAGAGAACACGAAGCGCGCGTCCTCTATGATCTTGTGCGTGAAACAACCCGCGAGGAAACCCTCTCAGGCCAGCTTCAGGTGCTGGTGCGTTTTATTCAGCAGGTTTTCTCCGTCTGGGGTGTGCGCGAGTGTGCTATTCTCCAACCCGATGAGCGAGGAAAGCTCCAGATACAAGCCACCACCACGCCAACTCAATTCTCCAGCGATGAACTCGCCATTGCGCAATGGGTCATGCAACACGGTCAACGAGTTTCTTTGCCCGACGAGCCTGCCTGCTCACCTTCTGCCCGTGTAGTCCGCTTCGTCCTCAAGCCTTTTCAGGCTATTGCGCCAACAACACGGCGTTTACGCTGGTTCTTGCCTTTACAGCTAGGGCAACAGACAGTGGCCGTCCTGTGCCTCTCTCTCATAGAGCAATCTGGGGGGGCACAGACGAACGAACGCCTGGATGAAGTCTTTAATCAGTCCAACACACAACGAAGATTCTTCGACACTTTTCTCGATCAGGCCGCCGCTTTAATCGAACGTGCCCGCCTGCGCAGCGAAAATATGCGTGTCGAACTCTTACAGCGCACCGATGCCCTACGCGCCGCTCTACTTTCCTCTGTCTCCCATGACCTGCGCACCCCTCTGGCTATTATCAAAGCCTCTGCCAGCAGTCTCTTACAAGAAGATGTCGCCTGGAACGAAGAGGAGCGACGCGGTTTCGCCGCTACGATAGAGCGCGAAGCAGACCGCCTCAATCATCTGGTCGGCAACCTGCTAGATATGTCACGCATCGAAAACGGTGCCCTTAAGCCCGAAAAGGAATGGTATCACTTCCCCTCATTACTGATAGACGTTTTAGAGCGGCTGCAACCGCTCCTCAAGAAAAGAGATGTTCGTCTCCATATTCCAGATGATTTACCGCCCATAGAACTGGATTACCTGCAAATCGATCAGGTCTTGACCAACCTCATCGAAAATGCTACTCGTTACACACCTGTTACCTCGCCTATTGAGATCGACGTACAGAATACAGGTGAGGAAATCGTTGTTAGTGTCGCAGATCGTGGCCCAGGGATTCCAGAACAAGATTTGCAGCGCATCTTTGACAAGTTCTATCGCGTTCTTCCTGCCCGTCCATCAGAAGATGCAAAGGTCGCTCCCGGTGGTACGGGGCTGGGATTGGCGGTGTGCAAGGGATTGGTCGAAGCGCACGGCGGACGCATCTGGGCCACCACGCGCGAAGGTGGTGGTATGGTTTTCTCTTTTACACTTCCCATAGGCCATTATGAAGGAGAACACGAATGAGTAAGACGGGAGCATCTATTCTCGTTGTCGATGACGAGCCGGAAATGCTACGCGCCCTACGTCGCGGCTTGAGTGCCCACGGCTATCGCGTCCTCACGGCTCACAACGGGCAAGAGGCCCTCAAAGTAGCAACCTTGCAACGCCCTGACCTGCTCTTGCTTGATCTGCTTCTACCCGACATCAGCGGTCTGGAAGTGTGTAAGCAGATCCGCAAGGTTTCCTCTATCCCGATTATCGTTCTCTCCGTCAAAGGCGAGGAACACGACAAAGTGCAGGCACTTGACCTGGGTGCTGATGACTATGTGCAAAAACCTTTCGGCATGAACGAAGTACTGGCCCGCATCCGCGTTGCCCTGCGGCATGTTGCCCAGACACAAACAGGCACAGAACCATTGGCTCAGGTTGGCCCTTTGCGCGTCGATCTGAATCGTCGCCTGGTCTTCATCAACGATCAGGAGATCAGCCTGACCCCCACCGAGTATGATCTGCTCAAGGCATTTTTGACCCATCGCGGCAAGATTCTGACACGCCAGATGCTCATGAATCTGGTCTGGGGCGGTGACGCGGACACAAGACAGCACAGTTTGCATGTCTACGTAGCCCAACTCCGACAAAAAATTGAACCTGACCCTCTCCATCCACGCTTCATTCAGACCATTCCCCGCGTGGGCTACCGCTTTACCGAGGAGGCATAGCACCGTTTCCCTGCAACCTTACCTAACCGTTCAAGCGTCCCGTCCCTCTCATCATGAGAAATCTTTGACTTTTCACACTCAGACCCGGAACGCACTTTGAGCAGAGTCATACTATACTTGCTTCCTAGAAGCAACTGATGTGGTTTGTTGACGCCGCACAAGAGGGTGCTTGCAGGCACACCAGCCACATTTCAAGTTGCTCTATGATAATTTTCCCAATCGGGAACCCGTAGGGGCGTGATTTATCACGCCCTACCCGTCGCGCATCTTGCACCCACAAGCCATTTTGACCGAAGGAGACGTGGTGCATAGAGACACGGTGCATAGGGAGAGGGAGCATGGTCACGTGGTGCATAGAGACACGGTGCATAGGGAGAGGGGGCATGGTCACGTGGTGCATAGAGACACGGTGCATAGGGAGAGGGGGCATGGTCACGTGGTGCATAGAGACACGGTGCATAG
>DAOTVZ010000285.1:0-6432 GCA_034436045.1 Ktedonobacteraceae bacterium
CGCAACAGATTGACACCTCACCCGTTATCGTCTATGCTCTTTGCGAGGAAGCCTTATGATAGAAGTAGGAGAACAGTTTTGGGCACGATATTACGCACACAACCTGATACCTCGTGGGAAGATGCCAACTACTTGATCCATGTTTTGCATAACTAGGGCATCCATTATCTGGTCGTCGATGACGTAGCGCAGAATGCAGCTCTCCATCCCCAGGAACAATCAATGCCCACTGTCGAACTTGCTACAGCGGCTAGCACAATGTAGCTATCCAAGAGTTCGTGATGCTTGTATCGCCCTCTTTCTACTGCACCCTGAACTGACGCCGACCATTCTCACGACGCTGAAAATTAGCACAGAAGATGTAAAAGAGCAGCTTGCCACGCTGGTACTTGCCACCCTCTATCTGCAGCGCCTCTGGTCGGTTCGGCTGGCGCTGGCTTTTGGTCATCCCTCAACCTTCCCCGAAGCACCTTTTGCAGCACTATGGCTGAGTCGCCATCTGCCGCCACCTTGCTACCATGATGGGGCATGGGGATTATATATGCTGGAAATAGCGGAACAGCAGCGTAGTGGTTTGGCGCTGAACTATCGTGCCGACTGGCAAAATCAGATTGATCATCTTCTCTTACAAGAAGAGGCAGAGCGTCCACTCACACAATTGTCTCCTTCCACCTTTTTTAACGATACACATAGCTGCCAGGAGGAGCTAGCGATGAGCATGCGACCCAACGTTAATAAGCAGCGTATTGAGCAATTTCTCAGAAATCCCGCCAGAAGCTATCACAAACCAGGACGTATCTACCTGGTCGGTGGGGCCGCGCTCGTGCATGCCGGTGTGCGCACCGACGCGACGCAGGATATCGACCTGACAATTAATGCTGCCGATGAAGACGCGCTGAGCGAGGCTATTCGCCAGCTTAAGGACTCAATGCGCATCAATGTTAAATTTGCTTCTCCGGCTGACTTTATGCCATTGCCCCCACAATGGGAGATGCACGCACGGTACATCGGGCGCTATGGCTCGCTCGATGTGTTCTACTTCGATTTCTATAGCATCGCGCTAAGCAAAATCCAGCGCGGCAGCACACGCGATATTAACGATGTTAGATTATTGTTGCAACAGGGCTATATCGATTTGCAAGGTCTGGATGAAGCCTATCAGGCAGTATTGTCCCAGGTCGGCAAACGTCCATATAACCGGCTCGACCCCCGGCAATTTGCCACCCGCTATGCTATGATACGCCAACTGCTACAGTAGCAGCGTTCAATCTCTCCATCTAATATTTCGCCCATCTAGTTGTCTGCTTTGCCAAATTTCATCTGTTGTGGTCGCAAGATAGCGTTTAGCCACCCACACGTGAGATAGCTGATGTGCAAAAAAATCCATAGGCAACATTTATCCCAATGGCCACCACCGTCCCAGCCAGCTTGCCAGTGGTGTTATGCCGGTGCGCTCTCCGTCATCAAGCGCCGCGTGCCTGGCCTGCCCGCGTGTTACCTGTTCCATTGTTTCGCGGAAGACGGCTAAACGCAAAGCCAGCGCAGGATTGATTCGTCGGGTGACACCGATCAGATGGCTGATGAGTGGTTTGTATCGGCGGTACAAAATGTGGGCGACGGACTGGCGAGCGAGGGCGAGCCAGGCTGTGATCCAGCTCACCATCTCGCCTGGCGTGAGAGTGCGCAGGGCCAACTGATATATTTTTGGATAGTAGCGGGGCGTACTGAGGACTATGCGCGTGTAGTCCAGCCAGCCGATGCGGTCTTTGAAAAAGTCGTTCGTTATCTCCGGCCCAAGCTGTTCCAGGACGTGACAGAAGACATTCATCGTCTCGTTGACCTGCCAGGGCGGCTCTTTGCTGTCGGCTCTAGCAATCATAAATTTGCTAAAGGCGCGCGCGACGGCGGGGACGGCTTCCGAGGCGCGAATGTGATTGAGGTCGCTCGCACTTAGACGGTGAGAACTCAGTGCCTGCGCCAGCAGCGTCGTGATGCGGCGCAGGTTGCGCACGTAGGAGCCGAAGCCGCAGAAGGTCAGTGGCGATTGGAAGGCGGCGGCATCGCCGAGTGAAAGCACGCGGTCATAGGCCAGTGTCTTCTGCTCTTTCTGCCAGGGCAAGCGGATATTGTAACCGGCGGGAATGAAGCCATAGACCGGCTTGATGATCTCCACCGCAGCGGTATCCTTATAGCCAGGCAGCAGGGCAAAGAAATCGTCGAAGAGTTCCAGCAGGTCTACGTGGTCGCCAGCTTCGGCATAATAGAAAAGGTAGATAGCTACCTGGTCGTCTTTGCCGGGGAAGGTTTCCCAGATCAACTGCCGACCCTTGCGCGCATCCTCCGTCGTGACCAGCACCTCACCCACCTGTGGATCAACCTCATGCACACCCGTGCCGGTTTTGTAGCCACGCGCTACCGTACCGACTGTTGGACAGACCAGCGAGAAAGGTCTGCCGCAATTCAACTGGCAGGCAATGGGCGAGGTCGAACCCATACCATCGATGAGCAGCCGTCCACCATAACGCTGCTCTGCGCCCGCACTGTTGGTGACGCTCACTACCACACCGCGCTCTGCCTGCACTACGCAACGTTCAAAGGTCGTGTTGTGTAAAATAACATTGGGCAAACCGCTTCTAGTGCGCGCCGAAGCAATTTTCTGTATACACAGCGCGGTCAATGCATCGGCATCTATCGCTACATCCAGCACATGTTTGAGGTGCAGTTCGGCAGGGGCCACCTGGATATTGGCAGGATAAAAGCGTACCAGGCCATCGACATACTCGCGCTGAATGACGCTCTCCAGTTCATCTGTCGTTAGTATGCCCACATCCAGTAGTTCGCGTAGCTCTTCGCGCGAGATATTCCATTCGCGGTGAACGGCCCCCACCGTGAAACGGTCGAAGACCAGCACGCGCAGCCCATAGCGCAGCGTCATCACCGCCGCATTCAACAGATTCAGGCCACCACCCGCGTAGATGATATCGAAAGTATCAAGCGGTGGCACAGCGGCAATCTCGCCGTTCACTACCACCTCGCTATAGCGACGCCCTGCGCTGGAGAGGAGCATCGTTTGCCAGGCCGTGTTCAGGTCTTGCAGGCGGCGTAGATGGGCCTCGCCATCAGGAATGGTGGCAAAAGCCCTGACCAGGTGTGGATACTGTGTCATCAACTGCTCTCGCGTGTGCATGATTCTTCCTTTTCAATCTGGGACAGAGCGCTTCAATTTGGGACAGGGCGAGCCTCGCGCTCGTCCTTACCATACTCTGGATGTATCTACCGCAGATAACGGGTAGAGACAGGACGAGCCTCGCGCTCGTCCTGTCCCTCGCGGTTGCCTTATATCAGCCTATTTCTCGCCAATAATGATATGCACTTCCCAGCGGTGGCTGGTGACGCGCTCGGAGCGACGACGCAGGCCATGCTGCTCCAGGGGGATATGGCGGCCAAAGGTGGCGTTGGGTACAACCTCGGTATAGGTACCGGTTTCGTCGAGCCGTCGGCCCTGGCGTTTAATCGCCTCGGCCTGCCTTTGTCGCCGTGTACCGGTAACGATGGGGGTGCCGTAGACCAGCGCCTGGAGCAGCACGAGAATGGGTTGCAGGATGCCAACAGGCAACAGGTTTGCGCCCTCAATAACGATCAGGCGACCGCCGGGACGTAGCACCCGTGCCACCTCAGCGATAACCTGGTCATCATAGATATATTCTGTGGGAAAGGTGCTGACGACGGTATCAAAGGAATGGTCACTAAAGGGTAAGGATTGTGCGGAACCCTGAATCACCTGTCCTGCTCGCCCCACCTGGCGACGGCGCAAGGTCTTGCGGGCCGCATCCACCATCTCCGGCGACTGCTCGATAGCTACACAATGATAGCCCGCTTCCAGCATATCTGCCAACAGATCACCCAGGCCACAGCCCAGTTCCAGCACGTCCAGGCCACGAATGCGCGGCAACACCAGACGCTGCCAGGCACGCCACTGGCCCGCAAATGGGACCGTGCTGGCAAAACGGTAAAGATAGCGATTTTTGTACAGGGTTTCAAACAGCCATCGACGTAACCGAGGAGTCACTGCAATCCCACCTTAACAAACACATCGAGCAGTTCACTCAAATTCTCAATGATGAGGTCAGGTTTCATGAGTTGATACAATCGCTGCTTGCGCTTGCTCTCGCGGCTGCGCACATAGTCGATCAAATAATCGTCGTCTATGCTCTCCAGATCGAGCGGCTCCGCTTTATTCGCACTTTGTTCCCACTCCTCCAGATATGCCTGTTCTAGCGCGTAGACCTCTTGCCGCACTGCCTCCTGGGCCACGCGAACTGCGCGATGATGCGCTCTGGCCTCGGCGAACAAGTGGGTCTTGGGCTTCCAGACGGCGATCATGTCCATGCCCTTCGCGCCCGCCACGTCGGCGCTCAGCGAATCCCCCACCATCACCGTCTCCTGCGGTGCAAGGCCCAGCGCGTTGAGCGTATACCGGAAGATAGCCGGATTCGGCTTGCGCACTCCCAGGTCGGCGGAGATAGCGATATGCTCAGGGGCAAAATAGTCGAGGAAGCCGAGCGCGCGCAAGTCATCCAGAAAGCTCTGTCCTCCCCAATGACGATTGGTGACGACACCCAGCAGAAAACCGCGCTCACGCAGCGCCGCCAGAGTTGAGAAAGCATCGGGGAAGGGCACACGCGAGGGGGAGATGTGTACGCGCAGGGCCTCATAGACATCCCGCGCCAGCGCCAGCTTGACCCCAGCAATGCCAAGTTTTTGGAGAGCGAGCCGTGTCATCTCAATAAAATCAGGCTCATACTCAGGCATATGCCGCTTAAAATCGCGTATCTGGCGCTCAAGCTCCTTGCGTACCTCATTCCCTAACGTTTCATCATCCAGCGCGGGCAGATGAGTTGTTGCGATGCGGGTACGGAGTAGTGCGACGGCAAGACAGTTGGCCGCCTGCTCCTCACGATACCAGATGGATGGGTCTTTGCGCGTCCAGAGGGTATCGCCAAAATCAAAAAGGATGCCACGAATCGTTCGCCCGTTGAGAGCAGGCACTGTTCTGGTGGGCAAAATCACTCCTCCTGATACCCAGAATCGGTAATGGATAAACCTGAAGGGTTTATCAAACAAAAGGGACGTGCGCTAGAGAGCGCACGTCCCCGCTAGCCTTATTTTTTGATCTTCTCTTCGTTGGGAGTGAGAATTTCGTCGATCAGACCGTACTCGATAGCCTGAGGGGCCGTCATGTAGTAGTTACGGTCGGAATCCTGTGTAATACGCTCGACTGTCTGACCGGTATGGTACGAAAGGATCTCGTACAGGCTGCGGCGCAGGCGCAGAATCTCGCGTGCTGTGATCTCGATATCGGCCGCCTGGCCCTCGGCCCCACCCAGCGGCTGGTGAATCAGCATGGTGGAGTTCGGTAGCGCGTAGCGCTTCCCTTTTGAGCCGGCCGTGAGAATGACCGCGCCCATGCTCATCGCCATGCCCATGCAGACGGTGGACACGTCGGGGCGCAGCCATTGCATGGTGTCGTAAATCGCCAGGCCCGCATAAATGCTCCCACCGGGGGAGTTGATATACATGTAGATGTCTCTGGTCGCATCTTCGCTCTGCAGATAGAGCAACTGCGCTACCACACTGTTGGCAACTTGATCATCAATCTGAGTACCAATGAAGACAATGCGCTCTTTCAGCAGGCGTGAATACAGATCCCAGGAACGCTCACCACGAGGTGTAGACTCGACAACGCCCGGAATAATTCCGCGTGGTTCCAAAAACTCCTGTGACTCTTTTCTCCATTTCGGGTCACGCGGATCGAATACACTACTCATATTAGCTCCTTTATTCGGCTACAACGGCTTCACGCCTCTGTGCATACCACATACTACCATACGCGCCACATACGTGATCGCACAGCGATGGCCGCTGGTACAAACATACTGTGCAGGGCTGCCCACTTCTGCGGGCTTAGTACAGTTATGATAGCACTTGCACGAGTCAAACGCAAGATGAAACGTGAACAGAATTGGAGTTTTTAGCACTCTCGCTTACTGAGTGCAAACGTCAGACGATACCGGTGCCCTGGCAGGTCGTGCAAAGCTCCTCGATATAGACCAGACCATGATCACAATAGGGACAGGGTTGTATTTTCGGCACGCCCAGGCGATCATAGCTGCGTACCTCTCCTGTACCCTTGCAATGCTCACAGTCGTAGCTCTTTAAAACGTAGCGTGTTCCCTCACAATCGTTGCATGTTGCCATCACGTTCTCACCGATCATTGACATCCCGTAGGGGCGTGATTCATCACGCCCTGAAAGCGGAGCGACAGGCGAACAGGGTGTGATTCATCACGCCCTGAAAGCGGAGCGACAGGCGAACAGGGTGTGATTCATCACGCCCGGACGAGAGCGGCTCGACGGGTTAGATGGTGAAAA
>DAOTVZ010000286.1:0-3842 GCA_034436045.1 Ktedonobacteraceae bacterium
TTATCGGCACCTGTACCTATCAGTTGCGTGATGCAGCGCAGGAGGCAGGAGAGGCACTACCAATTAGTCGGCAAATATTACTATTAGCCCTGTTGGGCTTCTATTGCGGTGCAGGCTATAAGACATCAATGGGCATGGGACAAATGCGAGCTGTCTTACGTGCTTTTTAAGTTTTCATTCTATCAAGTGCAAAAATTGTGGAAAAGGAAAAACCATGCTTATCTTGAATTTCAGCCATCCGATAACGAATGACCAAATCGTGCAAATAGAATCGCTTGCCGATACCACCATTAGCGATATTCGCGCTATACCCGTGCAGATCGACCAGGCACAACCGCTGGAACAGCAGATCAGGTCTATTGTCGATGCCACCGGTCTTACGCCGGAGGAGTGGCAAACTTTGCCTCTGCTCATCAACCCGCCAGGATATGCGCCCGCAGCTTTTGTGTTGCTGGCAGAATTGCACGGGCGCATCGGTCATTTCCCTACCCTGATTCGTCTACGCCCCAAAGCTGGCCCCATTACCAGCTTTGAGGTCGCTGAGTTGCTCAACCTGCAAACGGTGCGCGAGAATGCCCGGAAACAACGGTCTAAAAGTTAAGATACTAACTCCCCGGTTTCCCTTTTGCTATCTGCCGCTTATCTCAAATAAAGAAGGGTAGGCGGCAAATCGCTTCGACCACACACACTTGAGACCCTCTCACCACTCACCCGTTGAATAAATTTGGGAAGATGCTGCTGAGGATAATCAAAAGAGTTAGCACCGTCATAATGATGGTCGTCGCCCAGGCGATGAAATTCAGACCCGGCCCGTTCACGTATCTGCCGAGCAGACGGCGATCATTACAGAGAATTATCATCAAGACCAGAATAAGTGGTAGCAACATACCGCCGACGATATTCGGCAGGTTTAGCACAAAGACAAGATTATTCGCTGGCACAAACAGCGTTACTCCCGCGCCCACCACGATGACCAGCGTATAGAGAAACAAGAACTGCGGCGCATCCTTAAATTTTCGCCCTACACCACGCTCCCAACCAAAGGCTTCCGCGATAGAATAGGCCGTAGAGAGCGGCAAGACGCTGGCCGCCATCAGCGATGCATTTAACAAGCCAATGCCAAACAATATCTCTGCGATCTTGCCGTTGCCACCTACTAACGGAGCCAGCGCCAGTGCGGCATCTTTGGCCTGCGTAATCTGGATATGATGCACATACAGTGTCGCGCCGGTGGCAACGACGATAAAAAATGCAACAAAATCGGTCAGAAATGAGCCAATATATGTATCAATGCGTTCATAAGTAAGATGATTGACAGCAATACCCTTGTCCGCAATGGCAGACTGCTGATAAAACTGCATCCAGGGTGCAATGGTTGTGCCGATCACCGCAACCAGCGTCAAGAGATAGCCTGTCGGCTCACCAGGGCCACGCGGTATCGTCGGCGCAATTGTCTGATGCAATACTTGCAACCAATCGGGATGAACCAGAAAACCACTAAACACATAGCTAAA
Organism: Ktedonobacteraceae bacterium; assembly: GCA_034436045.1. GTDB lineage: Bacteria > Chloroflexota > Ktedonobacteria > Ktedonobacterales > Ktedonobacteraceae > H111-94. The sequence continues at coordinate 1,515 of DAOTVZ010000286.1, forward strand.
GTAGATCACACATAAGACCAGCAAGACGCGCTCGACATATTTGTAGCTGCCACGAATAACGAGAAACCAGACCAGAATCGCAGCTACAGGTACAGCGATAAGAGGACTGACCCCAAAAATATCCATCGCGCCCGCAACGCCAGCAAATTCCGCTACTGTGGTAGCCGTATTGGCAATCAACAGCAACAACATGCTCCAGAAGGTAATGCGCACGCCAAAATGTTCTCGAATAAGATCGGCCAGACCTTTACCGGTCACAACCCCCATGCGCGCCACCATCTCCTGCACCACCACCAGGCTAATGGTGACCAGGACAACGGCCCAGAGCAGATTATAGCCATATTGCGCGCCGGCCAGCGAATAGCCGGTAATACCGGTGGCATCATTATCAACATTCGCAGTGATAAGACCAGGGCCGATAACGGACAGGAGAACGAGAAACTGACGTATCCAGAGCCGACGCGCCCCACGCCGCCGCTTTATGACTGCTGTATCTTTATCCAATTTTTTATCTACCTTGTGCATGGCACACCTCCTTATTGAGGAGCAGAGTCTAATAAAAATGCCCCCAGGTGGCGAGGGGGCAATCTGTGTAAACAGTAGCTCTACCTAGAGCATCTTTCCCCTCTAGTCGAGTTTTGGCACTGTACAACGTAGGACGATCAGCTATGCATCAGGAACGTCGTCCAGCCACTTGGGGTTTCGCCTTATGCCGACGAAACCTGGCCTGACCGTTGGCGTCTCTCGACGTTTCCGATCAGTGGCCTGTGTTTATACAGCCGCCTCACCTAACGAGGTCAGGCAAACAATGTTTAATGACTTCCCTTTCACTATACTCTTCTCAGCATCATCGGTCAAGTATTTTGTACAGTAGCTCCATCTTTATGAAGAAATCCTTTCCATGTCATATGATAGAGGCTAAGAAGGCTGGCACTCTCTTCTCTTAAGAACCGGCCTTGATAAAATAAATAGCGATATATTATAAATATTATAACACATTGCTATATTCAGGAGAGAGAGATGACAACAGGCATGGATAGTGCTGATCTCAGCATGGTACTCCACATCACGGAGACAATACGCGCCAATGTCGCGCGCGTCATTATCGGCAAGCAGGAAATTATTGATCTGCTCCTGGTCGCCTTGCTCAGCAATGGGCACGTGCTGATCGAGGATGTACCGGGTATGGGCAAGACCGTGATGGCAAAGGCGCTGGCGCGTTCACTTGGAGCGACCTTTCAGCGTGTGCAGGGAACGCCCGACCTGTTGCCCACCGACATCATCGGCGTGAGCTATTTCGATCAACGCCGCAACGATTTTGTCTTCCGCAAGGGGCCGCTCTTTACACAGATTCTGCTGGTCGATGAGATCAACCGCACAACGCCGCGCACACAATCCGCACTCTTAGAGGCGATGGCGGAACGCCAGGTGACGGTTGAGCGCGAAACGGTGGCACTCTCACAACCATTTCTGGTGCTGGCAACCCAGAATCCCGTCGAACTAGAGGGTACCTTTCCGTTGCCGGAGGCCCAGCTTGATCGCTTCTTGATGCGTGTGCAGGTCGGCTATCCCTCCTTAGAGGAAGAAGAGGCCATTCTACACCGTTTCAAACAGGCAGAGCCATTGGAAACCTTGCAACCGGTCACGAGTGCAGAGCAGATACTGCATTTGCAGCAGGCCATTCGCCTGGTGCAGTGGCAACCGGTGGTGGAACGCTACCTGCTCGCCATCGTGCGTGCCACCCGCGAACATGCTGCCGTCCAGCTTGGCGTCAGTCCACGCGGCGCGCTGGCGCTTCATCGTGCCTGTGAAGCATATGCCGCCATGCAGGGGCGTACATTCGTCCTACCAGATGACATAAAATATCTCGCGCCCAGCGTGCTGGCACATCGACTGCTGACAAACACGCGCACGCGCATGCGTGGCAAACGCGCCCTGGAGATCATCGATGAGATTCTTCAACAGACGCCTGCACCGGTAGAAGTTATCGCAACTCCTTCAGATAGGAAGATGGCATCATGAACACCGACCAGTTGCCTATCGAGTGCGATTTAGAGATGCTCAAGCGTAGACGGCCCTGGTATCTCGTAGCTGCCGCGCTCCTCCTGCTCAGTCCACTCATGCACCAGGCGCTACTCTTCCTGGCCGCGCTCTTCACGCTCGCCATTGCGCTCATCCCTGAGCTATGGTATCGGCACGGCCTACGCCATCTGCTCATTCGCCAGCAGGCCAGCCAGCAGCGTCTCTTCTTTGGCGAAGAAGTCACGCTCTCAATTACCATTGAAAATCGCAAATTGCTACCACTTCCCTGGCTGGTCGTCGAGGATA
>DAOTVZ010000287.1:0-9375 GCA_034436045.1 Ktedonobacteraceae bacterium
GCGGAGGCAAGACGGGTACCATCCGGCGACCACGCGACGGCGATCACCGCCTTGCTGTGACCACGCAGAACCAGCAACTGCTGACCGGTGACAGCGTGCCAGACCTGCACCGTCTTATCGTCCGAGGCGGAGGCCAGCCGAAAGCCATCCTGCGACCAGGCTACTGACCAGACACCCGCACTATGGCCCTTCAGGGTGTGCAGAAGCCGACTCTGCCGTACATCGTATATCTGTATCGTGCCGTCCGCCGCGCCACCCGCCACCCGCGTGCTATCGGGCGACCAGCAGACGCCCTGCACATCGGCATTACGTGTAAGTAGAAGCTGGCGACGTCCGGTGGTGACTTCCCAGACCTGCATCGTTTTGTCACTCGCGCCGGAGACGATAGCCGTGCCGTCGGGCGACCAGGCTACCGACCAGACGGCCTCACGATGCCCATAGAAGAAATGCTGTGCCTTCCCCGTTTCTGCTTCCCAGAGTTGCACAGTACCATCGGCGGAAGCTGAAGCGATGCGTGTGCCGTCGGGCGACCAGGCCACGCTATGTAGCCAGTTGTTATGCTCTTTATATGCCAGCAAGAGGGTACCGGTACCGGAGAATGCTGGTTGCGTCACCGCCGTTAGCGCCTCGACAAAAGCCTGGACGCTCGGAAATCTGGCTTGTGGGTCTTTCTCCAACGCCTTCATGACGACCTGCTCTACTTCCGGCGGGACCGTCGGCTCCTTCGCGCTGAGCGGGGGTGGCGCGCTATAGTTATGCTGATAGCCAAGCTGGATGAAATCGCCTTGCGTGAAAGGCGGCTCGCCGCACAGCCACTCATAGACGACAATGGCCAGGCTATACTGGTCGCTAAGTGGCGTAGCGTGGCCACGAAACTGCTCCGGGGCCATATAAGCCGCAGTGCCACCAACATACTGCGTGGCGTAGGTGCTTTGCGCAATGATAGCAATGCCGAAATCGCTCAGCAGCAGTTCACCGCGCCGTCCCACCAGCATGTTCTCCGGCTTGATGTCGCGGTGTACCAACTTCTGACTGTGGGCATAGCTCAGCGCCTCTGCCAGTTGCCGGAGATAACTCAATATAGTTGACAGTGGAACGCGCTGCCCACGCGGGTGATGCTGGCGCAAAGAGCCATTGGGGGCATATTCCATGATCAGAAAAGGGTCGCCATCTTTGACCTCAAAGTCGAGCAGGCGCACAATATGGGGATGGGCCAGTGTGGCAATCAACTCGGCCTCGTGCTGGAAGAGTTGTATATCGGCCCCCGTCACATGCGTCTTCAGATGTTTGATCGCAGCCTGCTGAGCGGCGATGCGCACGTGTTGCCCAAGATAAACACTGGCAAAGCCCCCCTCACCCAATAAGCGTGTAATGGTGTAATTGCCTATCTGCTGCCCAATGAGGTCTGCCATATCATGCCCCTTCTATCAGAAAAGCCAGGTTGTATTGCAGTAGAAGTGGCTTGATTGTAGGGGATGCAAGGAAGGGTTGTCAAGAGAGGCAGTCCAACCAGAACGAGCGTCTTTTTTGCGTGTTCGCTGCCCTTGCGGTTTGCGGGTTACCACGCCTACAATAAAAAAGGATAGGGCCTTGACGTGGGCCATCTATTTTTCAACGATGAATGATCGAAAGGATACATACAGAGATGCGTAGCAAGATTACAGTCGTGGGGGCGGGTTTTGTCGGCAGCACCCTCGTTCAACGGCTGGCGGAACGCGACTATGCCGATGTTGTGATGTATGACATTATCCCCAACATGCCACAGGGCAAGGCGCTGGATATGTTGCAGGCCGGCCCCATTCTCGGCTATGACTCTCAGGTGACGGGCACCAATGACTACGCTGACACGGCCAATTCAGATATTGTCGTCATTACCTCTGGTTTCCCGCGCAAACCAGGGATGACACGCGATGACCTGGTGAAGAAGAACCAGGAGATCGTGGCGCAGGTTACGGAGCAGGTGGTCAGAACGTCGCCCAACTGCATTATTATCATGGTCACGAATCCGCTGGATGCAATGGCACAGTTGGCTCTGCATGTCAGCAAGTTCCCACGTGAGCGCGTCATCGGCATGGCAGGCGTGCTGGATACGGCGCGCTTCCGCACCTTTATCGCGCAGGAGGTGGGTGCCTCGGTACGCGATGTGCAGGCTTATGTGCTGGGTGGTCACGGCGATACGATGGTACCACTGGCGCGCCTCTGCACCGTCGCCGGTATTCCGATCTCACAGTTGATCCCCGCCGAGCGCATCGAGCAGATTGTGCAGCGCACACGCGATGGCGGTGCGGAGATCGTGAAACTGCTGGGCACCGGTAGCGCCTACTTTGCTCCCTCAGCTTCCGTATTGCAGATGGTTGATTCGATACTGCTCGATAAGAAGATGACGATGCCTTGCGCTGCCTATCTACAGGGCGAGTACGGCATCAACGGCCTGTTTGTCGGTGTGCCCGTCAAACTCGGCGCGAAAGGGATCGAGCAAATCGTCGAAATTGAACTGACCGACGAAGAGCGCGCGCTACTGCGGAAATCGGCAGATGCCGTGCAAGAACTGGTCAAAGTAATGGGTATCTAAAATCGTAACAGCGTCTTTCACGAGATGAGCAGGCAAGGAATGATTGGTTATTCCTCGCCTGTGACTTGAATCGTGATAGCAGAAGATTGCCGATTCTGATCGGTAACTCTCACGATAACAATGCCGCCCTGGAAGGGATAAGCCGTCAATCGCTTCCAGGACGGTGTTTCGTCCTGGCCCCACGCATACTGGCTCAGCGGAAATGACGCCAGTATGCATAAGCTTTACCGCAACGACTACCAGTAGAACGGCAAACCGAAGAATGGCAAACCGAAGAACGGGTAGGCACCCAGGAATGGGTAGGCACCGAAGAAGGGAAATTCGCCACCAACCACGCGAGACAATTCTTCGTCTGCCAATTCAACGCTCACAGATGGAATGTCGATAAAGCTCACAGTCGCAATTCTCCTTTCTAAACTGGTCAACTTTTACTGTGTTCCACACATATAGAACAGAGTATTTAGCTCTTATCTCTGTTCCAAGAGAGACTATACCCTAAAAACTATTAAAAATCAAGCTGAACATACAAAATCTCTAAACTAGCAACCTACATTTACTAGAAAAAGCGGCTCGATTGTTAGATAAATTAAGCAGGTAGGTATCTGAGCACCCTATTGTTCGGCCCCGGCGATGACGATGATATATTCGCCTCTGGGTGTACTTTGAGAGATGGTAGTCAGAAGCGAGGAGAGGGTGCCGCGCTCGACCTTTTCAAACAGCTTGGTCAGGTCATTGGCAATGGCGGCGGGGCGGTCGCCGTAGACAGCCAGAGCATCGCGCAAGAAGCCTTCGAGGCGATAAGGGCTTTCATAGAAGATGAGGGTATGGGGGGAGTTTTTATCGATCTCCATGAATTTGCGCCGTCCTACCGTCTTACGCGGTGGGAAGCCGCGAAAGGTGAAACTATGCACGGGCAAACCGGAGAGAACCAGGGCCATGATGAGCGCAGTGGGGCCAGGAATCAGCGTAACCGGAATCTGGGCCTGGATGGCGCGACGCACCAGCGTGAAACCGGGGTCGGAAATGCCGGGCGTGCCAGCATTGGTAACGACCGCCACCGAGAGGCCCTGGCGCAGCATCTGCTCAATACGCTCGCCAGCCTGCTGCTCGTTATGTTCGTGAAAAGCTATCTGTGGCTTCTGAATATCGAAATGCTTTAAAAGTAGACCAGTCTTTCTCGTATCTTCGCTGGCGATAATATCTACCTGGCGCAGCGTTTCCAGTGCGCGCAGAGTAATATCGCCCAGATTTCCAATCGGGGTAGCAACCAGGTAGAGCATATGTTTCCTTCCATACTAGCGCGTTCTGGCCTGAAGCGCGGGCAGGCGTTCCTGCACCTCCGGTTTCTTGACCTTGAGTGTGTGGGTGCGGGGAAAATCCTCATCGGGCCAGACCGTAAAGCTGCGAATCTGCTGGTGCGGGGCCAGTTGCCGATTCGCTTGCTGCACAACCGTCCTGGCGCGGGCCGGGTCTTGCAGGATCAAAACTGCATGAACCTCCTGCCCCTGATCTTTAGTCGGCAGTCCCAGCACGACGGCGGATTTGACGCCTTCAATAGTCGCCAGCACATTTTCTACGTCTTCTGCATAGACATTAAACCCATTGGGCAAAACGATCATATTTTTTTTGCGGCCCTTGATATGTAAATCGCCGTGCCGGTCGAAATAGCCGAGATCGCCCGTGTGGTACCAGCCGTCTTTGAACGCCTCCTCGGTGGCTTTCGCATTCTTCCAATAGCCGAGCGCCACGTTTGGCCCGCGCACCAGAATTTCGCCATCTTCGGCAATCCTGACGCTCACGCCCGGCAGCGGCTTGCCGACGGAGTCGAAGTGATGCTCGTGCGGGCGATTGACGCTGACGACGGGCGAGCATTCGGTAGTACCATAGCCCTGCATGACGCGAAAACCCATCTCCTCCCAGCGGCGCGCCAGTTCCGGCGGCAAGTAGGCTCCCCCGCTCACAAAGAAGCGGAAGTGGCCCCCGAAACGTCGATGCACCGGCAAGAAGAGATAACGACGTAGCGGGAAAGGCAACCACGCTGCGATTCGATGCAACAAGGCCCATTGTCGTTCGCGGCCCTGGCGACGCACTTCGCGTTCGATACTATGCATGAAGAGTTGTAACGCCTGCGGCACCAGCACCATACAGGTTATACGCTGGCTGACGAAAAGCTTCAGGAGAGTCTCAGGCACCAGCGAACGAGCATAGACAAGGCTTGCGCCTTTGCAGATGATGGCTATTTCAATAGTCAATTCAAACATGTGCGATAATGGCAGAATAGACAAGGCGCGATCTTGACGATGAATAGGAACAACTTTAAGCGCTGCCAGAGCATTAGAGGCAATATTGTTATGACTCAGCATGACACCCTTTGGCGTGCCGGTTGTGCCCGAAGTAAAGACGATTTGTGCCAGATCATGCTCGGTTATTTCTGGTAGCGCAGCCTGATCGAGTTCCTCCATTGGCAATGCATCGATATCAATGAACGGAAGTGAGGTGCGCCGGAGTGTTTGATATTGCTTGCGTGTCGTCACGATGAATTTAATGTCAGTCTGGGCCATAATGCGCTCAATAAAGTCCTCTCGACTATTGACATCCAGTGGCACCACGACCATGCCCAGTTGCAAAGCCGCGAAGTAAGCCACGAGCCAGTCAATGCGACTACCACTCCAGATCATCAATTGCATTCCCTTTGTGACCCGCTGTCGCTGCAGGAAGCCGGCGAACCCATGAATGCGTTCCTGAAATGCTTGATACGTGAGAGTCGAGAATGCATCATCCCCAATCGGCTCAATCAACGCCACCTGTGTACCAAATTGTTCTACTGTGTGTCTGAGAACTTGCAATAACGTCGGCATATGGCCCTCCTGTAGACCCTTCAGTGGGTGGAGACGGTCAGTACGAGAATAAGTATAGTGCAAGAACAGTGATCTGACCAGAGGGTGCCCCGCCATCCCCTACCGGTAACTACGCCCTGCGGGATAGTGCATCGACTGAGACAACTTTCGTATCGGTTCATAATAGCGATAGTTGCATAACTACCTTCTACTAAAAGAGGACGTATACTCTTATACGTCCTCTTTTTTGCAGACGCCACTACCTCTGCTCATAACAGACTCATAACAAAGCTGGATAATCCCCCCCGTTTGAACATGGAACGAGACTGTGTAGAAGTGCATAGCCTTTTTTTCGCTCATTCCTCGCACACTCTTGTACAAAGTATTGCGAAGAGATAGAATAGAATGTGCCTATCCTCCTCTCAGAAAAGGCTTTATTTTGCAAAACAAAAGCTCTAGTTTGGATACATTTTCTTGTTCTCACCTGTATACCACACCAATTGTACTATGCCTATAGCAGCTATTGACATGATATTTTATACTATGAAAAAGGAGTTGTTCGCGCCATAAATCTTGCTTACGATGACAGATATGTAGGTATTACTATGTGAGTTCAGCGACTTGCTAGACGTAGTATGAATAACAAGATTGAGTATGGCGTTGCATCTCATAAGCAAGAAGCCAAGCTATGAAAGGAAGCCGTTCCATGCCATCCCTAGAAACTGCTAATGTGGGTAAGGCAGTTGCAGCACGAGTCGGCACCAATATTCGTGAAGTCAGAACGAAATTGGGCATGACTCAAGCACAGTTAGCCGCCCCCGAATTCTCGATTTCGTACATTTCAGCTATTGAACGCGGCAAGATACGTCCATCATTAAAAGCACTTTCGATCCTTGCACGCCGCTTAGATGTGCCTTTGACCTTTTTGCTTGAAGGTAGCCCCGCCGGGGCTGCTGAGGCCCGCGCCGTTGGCTATTCCCCTGCCGATGCCGGCCCCGACCAACGCATCGATGTAGACCTGCTGCAAGCTAATATTCTGATTGAGCAGAAGGCATACGAGCAAGCTTCAGCTCTGCTAGCTCCCATCCAGCCCGAACGCATCACAACCGATCAGGTCTATCGACTTTACCTGCTACGGGGTGAAATCCATCTTGGCGCGGGCGAATATCAGGAAGCTGTCGTAGACCTGCGCGCCGCGCTCTCTCAGGGCGAGGGACTCAACGATATCGAGTATATCGAGCGCGCTCGCAACCTCCTCGGCAAAGCCTATTATGCCCTGTACAACTATACGCTGGCGCTTGAACATCATCAGCGCTGCTATCAGGCCATCGAGAGCAACCAGATCAATGACCCGTTCTTCTCGCTGGATGTTTTCAGCAACCTCGCCAATGACTACTTCCGTCTCGGCGATTTTGAGAAGGCTATTCCCTTCTACCATCGCGCGCTGGCAACACTCGACCAGATGGGGCGCGATAGCCGCAACTTCGCGCGCAAGTACATGGAGATCAGCCAGCACTACAAGTCCGTTGGCAAGCTCTCGATGGCACGCGACTACGCCATGCGCAGCCTGGCCATCTACGAGATGCGCGAGGAACAGCGTCTGGTCGGGATGACGCATCAGCGCCTGGGCAAAACGCTGGAGAAGATGAATGACCTGGATGCTGCCGAGCAGGAATATCAGGAAGCCATCAGCATTGAGCGTGATCTGAACGATGAAGCTGCCGCTTCCGTCTGCCTCACCTCCCTGGCCGAGCTATCGCTCAGGCGCAACATGCTTGACCTGGCCGAGCAACAGGCACAGGAAGCCCTGACCTTCGCGCGCTCCAGCAACGACGCGCAGGCACAGAGCCAGGCTCTCATCGCCCTGGCGCAAATTCGCCACCAGGCGGGTGACTATGCTATTGCCGATCAGTACTTCACGCAGGCGCTTGAACTGCTCGACGCCTCAAACGCGCACGAAATGGCCGCCTCCGCCTACTTCCGCTACGCCAATCAGCTTGAGGAACGCGGCGAAGTGCAGCGCAGCTTGACCGCCATCAAGAAAGCCTACGAACATCAACGTCAGGGCAAAAGAGGCGATCTCGAATAAGCCTTGTAAAACATGTACGGTTTCAACCGTAGAGCGAGCGCAAGGCACGGTATCTCTTATAGATGTCGTGCCTTGCGCTCGCTCTACGTGTCTTGTACAATAACATCAAACACCCAACGGAGGGCTTTTTCGCATGCCCCTTACAGCATACGACTTGAGATATCACGCGGAGCAGAGCTATCCCCTGCTCTACGCCTATCTCCATCGCAATGCACAACGCTTTCTAGGCGCACTCAAATATGATGCCTTTGAAGTTGATCTGGTAATCGGCCATGTCGTCGAGCAACTGGTGCGGCTTGGCTTGCTCGGCTGTGGCGACACCACGCCACCGACCGCGCTTGACCGGCTCTCCGACGCTCAGTTTTATGCGTTCCTGAGCCATAGTGTGCGTAATAAGGCTATTGATCGCTTGCGCAAACGCCGCCCGCCGATCAGCACCAGCGCCGAACTGGAGACGTCGGAAGGGGCAGACAACGATGAAGACCCACTCAATGAGGCCATTGAGTCGATATGGGGTACAGCACCCTTTTCTACGCCCGAAGAGATTACACTCCACCTGGCGCAACAGCAGGAGTTACGCGCTATCTTGAAACATTGCATCCTCGCGTTGCGCTCCGCGCCCCATCAATTACAGGCTCTGCTGCAAGAATTGCGCGCACTGGGGGCCGATGACCTCCTGCAAAGCTTGCTCAGTGAGTACCAGCTTCCGCTGCCGACCGAGGCCGACCCACATCAGAGCCAGCACAAGGATCACGCTCACAAGAAATTGCGTCATTGCTTGCAACAACGCAGTTCCAATTTGAGTGTTCTCATTGCCTTACGTCTGACTGAGTATGGAAAACTTTCTGGCGAGACACAGGAGTATAGTACAACAGTGCAAGCTCTGGCGCAGCCCAATCTCTCGCCGGAAGCAGTGCGCGCTGGCTTGCAGGCATTAGTCGCTGAGGGCCTGCTCACCTGGCACGGAGAGGAACACATCACCTTGACTACGGCCCAGATGAAGCAGCTAAGCCGGTATTATCGTCAAGAGTAGGCGCGCTAGCATGCTCTAAAGGAGGCAAACATGAACGAAGAGAGAGACATTGAGGGCATGCCCGACGCACAACCCAATCAGTACGCCAGGCTTGCTCACTGGATTCAGCAGGTCATGCAACAGCCCGACGCAGCGCCATCTTCACTCGCCACAACACAGGACAACGCTGAGGAATTGCTTGACCTACAGTTTGATAGCCAGTATCACCTGCGCTACTATCAACAATTACCGAATTTCGCGCTGGCCCTGCTCAACAACGAACCACAGGCCACGCTGCACTATGCCGCCCTGCTCTACCACCTGGCTGGTTGTGACGTATGCCGCCATGCCTACATCGACATCTACTCTTCTTTAAAAGAAGCACTACAACCCAGCGGGCCACGTCCGTTTCTAGGCCAGGGCACACGCACACTGAACGCCACGCCACCACGCATGCTCAATCACCTCTGCCGTACACTCATCAGCCAGGCCGAAGCGGTGCTGCTTCAGGAGCGTCATGAACACGTTATCCCCTCAGACTGGGATAACCAGAATAAGGAAGAAGAGGCGCGTGTTCTCCTCCGGTTGGCACTGCGCATGGGAGCGCATATCATCCAGCAAAATGTACGCAGGCAGGCACTCCAGGATCTGGTGCGCGTAGCCAGCATCGCTGAAGGCTGGCAGCCAGTGCAACCCAATGACCCGGAGGCGCGTTCCTACACACCTGCTCTGGCGGGCACGACGAAAACACGCGGCAAGGTCTTCCGCCGCGCTGATATGTTACAGCCTCCGCAACATGGCGCGCAAGCGACGTTTACCATTCCGTTGCAATCACATAACCTCAATGGCACCATTGTCCAGCATG
>DAOTVZ010000288.1:0-82937 GCA_034436045.1 Ktedonobacteraceae bacterium
TCGACGGGCAAGCAAGCAGGGCGTGATCAATCACGCCCCTACGCACGCCTCGACGGGCAAGCAAGCAGGGCGTGATCAATCACGCCCTACGCGCGCCTCGACGGGCAAGCAAGCAGGGCGTGATCAATCACGCCCCTATGCATGGCCATTACCTGTTTCCGTAGGGCGTGATCAATCACGCCCTACGCGCGCCCCGACGGGCAAACAAGCAGGGCATGATCAATCACGCCCCTACAATGGCGTCACCTTCTCGGCAAAGTGGCAGGCGGCGTAATGCTCGCGGCCCTCTTTGGCCTCGAAAGGTGGCTCTATCTCACGGCAGATGGATTGCGCCATTGGGCAGCGTGTATGAAAGCGACAACCCTTCGGAATATTGATAGGGCTGGGCAGATCGCCGGAGAGAATAATCCGCTGGCGTTTGCGTTCAATTTTGGGATCGGGAATAGGTACTGCCGAGAGCAACGCTTTTGTATAGGGATGCTTAGGAGCCGCATATAGCTCGTCGCGGTCGGCAATCTCAACAATCTTGCCCAGGTACATGACGGCAATGCGGTCGGCGACGTGGCGCACCACACTCAGGTCATGTGAGACGAAGAGGTAGGTCAGATGAAACTGTTTTTGCAGGCGTTGCAACAGGTTCAGCACCTGGGCACGCACAGAGACATCCAGTGCCGAGACTGGCTCGTCGGCGATGACAAACTCCGGGTTGATGGCGAGCGCGCGCGCGACGGCGATGCGCTGACGCTGACCACCGCTGAACTCATGGGGATAACGGTCGATGTACTCCGGGCGCAAGCCAACGACGCGCAGCAGTTCTGCTGTGCGCTCACGAATCTCCTGGTTGGTACCGGTTCTGTAAATGTACATCGGCTCGGCCACTAGCGAACCAATCGTGTAGCGCGGATTGAGTGAGGCATAGGGGTCTTGAAAGACCATCTGGATGCGACGCCGCATCTGGCGCAATTGTTCGCCCTGAAGCTTCGCCAGGTCCTCGCCATCGAAGAGAACCTCACCCGCCGTAGGTTTGTAGAGCCGAATCAGCGTGCGGCCAATCGTCGTCTTGCCGGAACCGCTCTCGCCCACCAGGCCGAGCGTCTGACCGCGTTTAATGCTAAAGGAGATATCGTCAACTGCGCGCACATGGCCGACTGTACGTTGGAAGATAATGCCCTGCGTGATGGGAAAGTACATTTTCAAGCCACGCACATCGAGCAGGGTGTCGCTGGCAACCGCCGTCTGCACCATCTCTACCATGTTTCCACCTCTTTACGACGAACGAGCAGTGGTACTGCTGCTATTGCTATTACTCATCGCGGCTTCAAGGGCCGCTCGCTGCGCCGCAATTCTGGCCTGACGCCGCTGCTCGGCATGGGCCTGTTCCTTCGGATCGGTCACATCCAGCCAGCAGGCTTTGCGGTGTTCGCTATGGCCGACGAGCGGTTCCAGGGGAGGCATTTGACGGCAGATATTGCGCGCATAGATACAACGTGGCATAAAGCGGCAGCCGGTAGGAGGACGCAGCAAATCAGGTGGTGCCCCCTCAATGGTACGCAATTCTGAGTGACCAGCTTCGTCCAGGCGCGGCACCGAGTTGAGCAGGCCGAGCGTATAGGGGTGACGCGGGTTGGCAAAGAGTTCTTCCGTTGGAGCCTCTTCCACCACTCTGCCGGCATACATCACAATCACGCGGTCAGTCATACCGGCCACCACGCCCAGGTCATGTGTAATCAAGATGAGCGCAGTGCCAAACTCCGAGCAGATGCCGCTGATGAGTTCGAGAATTTGCGCCTGCACCGTCACGTCCAGCGCCGTCGTTGGCTCGTCGGCGATGAGCAACTTGGGATTGCAGGCCAGAGCAATAGCGATCATCACGCGCTGACGCATGCCGCCGCTGAACTGATGCGGGTAGGCGTTGATGCGATTGGCGACATCGGGGATACCCACCTCTTCCAGCAACTTCGTTGCCCGTTTCAGGGCCTCATCTTTGCTCAGCTTGAGATGAATTTGCAATCCCTCGGCAATCTGCTTGCCAATCGGCATTGTCGGGTTCAGGCAGGTCATGGGGTCTTGAAAGATCATGCCGATCTTGCCGCCGCGAATCCTGCGCATCGCGCTCTCCGGCAACTCTAAGAGATCCTGATCTTCAAAGATGATGCTGCCGCCAGCATACTCGCCGGGCGGCTGAGCAACCAGCCGCATAATAGAGAGCGCGGTGACACTTTTGCCACAGCCGCTCTCGCCGACGAGCGCCACTTTTTCACCCGGTTTAACGGCGAACGTCACACCATCTACGGCCCGCACATAACCTGCCTTCGTCTTGAAGTAGGTTTTGAGGTCCTGGACTTCGAGCAGATATTCGCCCAATGTCGTCACTCCTCCTTACTAATATCATTGTTACCCATTGTTAGCGTTCCGTCATGTAGGGGTCGAGGGCATCACGCAAACCATCGCCTACCAGGTTCAGGCTTAGCACCGTGAAGAAGATCAACAGGGCTGGCACGTAAATCAGCCAGGGCGCGACGTCGGCCAGGTTTTCACCATAGTTGAGCATACTGCCCCAACTGGCATTTGGCAATTTGATACCGAAACCAAAGTAGCTCAGCACCGACTCCAGGATAATATTGGAACTGGTCAACAGAGTCGCGTTGACGATAATCGGCCCGGCGGCGTTGGGCAGGATATGGCGGAACATCAGGCGAAAATCTTTGGCCCCCACTGTGCGCGCGGCATAGACAAACTCTCGCTCTTTCAAAGCCAGGAATTCGCCGCGCACCAGACGCGCTGCAATGGTCCAGCCAAAGATAGCGATCAGTATAATCACGCTTCTTGGTGTACCATCGGTAAAAGTAGCGGACAACACAAAGAGCAGCAGGTAGAGCGGCACTGAGAGGACTACATCAGTCAGACGCATCAGCAGGTTATCAACGATGCCGCCATAGAAACCGGCAAATGCGCCGATGCCTACGCCCAGCACAATCGCCATCAGCATCGAACTGAGGCCCACCAGCAGCGAGGTTTGACCCCCAACCATAGCGCGCGCCAGCTCATCACGGCCCAGGTCATCGGTGCCGAAGGGATATTTCCACGATGGCGGGGCCAGCGTATCGGTCACACTAGTCAGATTCTGCTGATCCGGCTTGTTATGGCCTGTCACCGTCGGTCCCAGGAAGCAGAAGAGGAATAGCAGGATCAGAAAGACGGCTCCGACTACGGCGGCCTTGTTGCGCACAAAGCGGTCGAAGATGATGCGCCCCTGGCTACGTCGTTTCTGCACGAGAGCCGGTGATTCTTCCAGCAGAGGCTCCAGCTCATCCTGCGTCGATAGTATACTGTCGAGATTTTCAGAGATATCCACGAGTCTCTCCTTTTTAAGTGATGAGCTATGAGTAACGGATACGCGGGTCCATCACGGCATACAAAATGTCGGCAATCAGGTTAAAACTAATCACGAAGACCGCGCTCAGCAGCAGCATAGCCAGCAATACGGGATAGTCGCGGCGATCCAGCGAGTCCAGGAACTGCAAGCCCATGCCCGGCCAGGCAAAGACACCCTCGGTAATCGCTGCGCCACCGGCCACCGAGCCGAAATCAATAGCAACAACAGTGATGAGCGGGATCACCGCGTTGCGCAAAGCATGTTTGATGAGCAGAGGTATCGGCGAAACACCTTTGGCGCGCGCGGTGCGCATATAGTCCTGTTTAACCACCTCAATCATACTGGAGCGCATGTAACGGCTCCAACCAGCAATAAAGGCTACGGCCAGCACACACATTGGCATAAAAAGATGATCTAAATGGTCGAGAAAGCTCTGGAAGGGTGACATACCAAAAATGGGTGAAGAGAGACCGGAGGGTGGAAACCAGTGTAACTGCACAGCAAAGACATTTTGCGCAATCAAGCCCAGCACAAACACTGGCATAGCGATACCGAAGTACGAGAGAGTCATCAACGTGTAGTCAACTATCGATCCTTGCCGCACTGCCGCAATAATGCCAAGAATAATGGCCAGGATGAGCGCCAGCACCAGCGCGGAGCCGAATAGTTGCAACGTATTGGGAAAGCGCTCCGCAATAATCTGCGAAACAGGTTGATTGGTCTGGAAAGAATAGCCAAAGTTGCCCACCAGCATCTGACTAAGCCATTTGAGGTACTGAACCGGGAGTGGATCATTCAAGCCAAACTTCGCTACCAGGGCAGCACGTCCTGCTGCCGTCAAATGAGGATTAAAGATCACGGCTGCCGGGCCACCGGGCAAGGCGTGAATCAGCCCAAACATAGCAATCGAAATTAAAAACAACAACGGAATAGCCTGAATCAACCGTCTAATGATGTATCGTCCCATAGCACCTCCAAAAAGTTATGAGCGACAGATAATATGGCAACCCCCCCTGGAAGGTTGAGATTTTAGGTACAGTGTACCATATTTTTCTGCTGTGATGTAGATAGTTTTGCCACTTTATCAAGACAACTGCATTGATAACGAGATGCTGGTACCGCAACCGCACGCGCGCAGGGCGACCGCAAGCGTTGCTCCTACCCTACGCGGATAAGGTAGGAGCAACGCTTGCGGTCGCCCCACATACACATGGGACCTTGCCTGCCGTTACCCTATGAGATTACCCTGTAGGAAGTACTCTGTATGGGCAAACGGGAGCTTAACACTGACCGTTGGTACACCACCACTTCCATACCTCGACGGTCTCGGAAGCACCGGTTGCGCCGGGGTTATAGTTGTGGGTAACGTTCTTGTTCATCGCCAGGTCGTAGGTACCATACAGCGTAACAAATGGGAAATCTGTCAGATAGATCTGATCTATCTGTTGGAAGATAGCCTGACGCTTGGTGGGATCAATTGTCTGCTGCTCTTCCGTATAAAGCTTGTCCAGGTTATGGTTACAATAGAAAGTGATATTGAAACCACCAGGCGGAATCTGATTGCAGGCCAGCAGCGACGAGTCGTCGGGATCATAGCCAAAGGAGTCCTCGAACTCGGCAATGTCATACTTGCCAGGGACAGCATCCAGCAGGAAGTTGCCGAAGAAGGTGCTGGCCGGATAGTTCTGGATATCGATCTTGATGCCGATAGCCTTGAGATCGCTCTGGATGATCTGCTCATCGTCAGCGCGCCACAGGTTGTTCGCGGTAGTCGAATACTGGAACTCCAGGCGCTGGCCATTCTTGGTGAACACGCCATCCGACCCCATCACCCAACCATCCTGCTGGAGCAACTGCTTGGCAGCAGCAGGGTCGTACTTCGGACAGGGCGCATTGGGATCATAGCCAACCGGCACATAGCCTTTGCCATGATCGGTACAGAGCGGATAGGCTTCGCCACGACGCGCGACATTGATCAGCGCAGTGTGATCAATGGCCATTGCAATAGCCTTGCGCACCGCCGGGTCTTTACCCAGAATCGGATTCTTGAAGTTGAAGTACATTGCTTCAAAGGAGAGTGGCGCTTTCTCATGCGTCAGTGTATAAGTGCTGCTCAGCGCCTTATACGAGGCCGTCTTACTCACATCCAGGAACCAGGCCGAGTCAATGGTGCCAGCTTGCAAATCTTTGAGGATCGTGTTCTGGTCTGGTACGATGTTGAACACGATACTGTTCAGATACGGATACTGCGGCCCCAGATAGTAATTGGGATTGCGCACGACGACGTAGCGCGAACCTGGCGTGGCGGTCTGTACCATAAACGGGCCACTGGCGACTGTGGGGTGCAAGTTCTGGCTGGATTTGGTAATCTGGTCAACAGCCATGCCTGCAAAAATGTGAGCCGGCATGGGAGCAGAAAGACCGTCAGCCCAGACCGATAGGAAAGGTGCAAAGGGCTGGCTCAGATGGAACGTGATGGACAAATTATCCGAGGACACGGTTGCCGACTGAATCAGGTTAAGACCAACAGTGCTGGCCGCACCAAACTTGGGATTGTCCCACGTTTTCCAGGTAAAATCAACATCCCTGGCATCCAGCGGCTGCCCATCAGACCACTTAAGGCCGGGGCGCAGCTTGAAGGTCCAGGTTTTCAGATCAGGGCTGACATCGCCATTCTGCACCGTCGGAAGTTCACTCAACAGACCGGGCTGAAGTTGTCCATTGGCATCGCCATAGACAAGCGGTGCCCAGATAGTATTGTCTACTATGTCTGCAAACGTCTCGCTCGATGCGTTAGGAATCAGTGAATCTGGTTCCTCATACAGGTCATCGATCCAGGTACCGCCTTTAACTGGCGTGCTACTCGCCGTCGGGGTGCTGCTTGCAGTATTACCGCCAGTGCCACCACAGGCGCTCAGCAGCAAGACCAGCAGCGACAAGAACGACACGCAAAGCATGAGCATCCTGGACTGGGGTCTCTTGTGCATCATGTCCTCCTCAGAAAATAAGCTCAAATTGAGGATCAGGTTGACTATCCGGCGCGTCAACCATAATAAACAGGAGTACCAATCTCCTTTCCTCTGCTCGTACAGAGGTTTAGCGTCAGGCAATCACACACCATCGATGAGGTGGTCGTGTGCCAACGTTACATATACTACGCCTTCCCTGAACAATATCTCACATATGTTTTTGATGGTGTTGGATTTCCCCCAGAGTAAGCGCAAGGCATCGCCCCTACCCTGCTTGCAACCTACAACATGCCCACAAAAAAAGGGCACTCCAACGTATCCACGCTGATACGCTGAAGTGCCCTCTCTTGCCGACCACGCTCAATCAGGTGGCAAGATTGCCACAGATGGCGGTTGATCGAGCGGCAAGATAGGATTGGCTGCGCCTGCGTTGCCTTCGGGCGTCATAACGGTGTCCGGCGGTGAGGTGAGAGGATCGGTCGGAGTGTCAGGTGGCATGACGATATCGGGTGCCGGTACGGGGTTCTCCGGCGTCAAAACCCTCTCGCCATGATGCGTCGTATCCTCTGGTGGCATAATCGGTTCGTGCCTGCTCGAACCATGTTGTGGATCATGACTCATTGTTGCGCCTCCTTAGAGTAAGGCTGCCATTTTATATCTCTACATTGAACACGAAACAGGAACACAAATAGATGTATCGTGACACGACCTAACTATTATATTAACATATTGCGAGCCAGATTGGTAGGGGTCTGATAGCGGGGATCTCTATTCTTTCGGGGGATGGTGGTCGGTGTAGGGGCGTCATTCATGACGCCCGTGCGCACATCAACGGGCTGCCAGGGCGTCATTCATGACACCCGTGCGCACATCAACGGGCTTGCCAGGGCGTCATGAATGACACCCGTGCGCACATCAACGGGCTGCCAGGGCGTCATGAATGACGCCCCTACACCGATTTCCTCCACAAGGATAGGGAGCCGATAGTGGCCTGTGTATCAGCACAGACCACCAGACACACCTCAAGCACGGATAATTCGCGTATAATAGAGCTAATACAGCAGAGAGAGGTCATACGCCGCATGAACCCAACGCACCAGTGGAGTGAGGACGATTCAACAATTTTTCTTGAGCTAGCTGAGGTCTTTGTTCCCGCGCGCACCGAGCAGATTAGCACCTTGCTGCAATTATTGCCAGCGCGCGTGGATGAAGAATTTACAATGGTCGAACTGGCCGCAGGGGAAGGCGTTCTGGCACGAGCTTTTCTGGAGCATTTCCCGCGCTGTCACTATATCGCTCTGGATGGTTCAGCAGTCATGCGCGCACGTATGACGCGCACTCTATCTCATTTTGATACTCGTCTGGAAGTGTTGCCGTTTGAACTGGCCGAACAGGCATGGCGTGAGCAGTTGCCCCACCCATTACGAGCCATCGTTTCGTCGCTGTGTGTGCATCACCTGTCGGGCGAGGGTAAACGACAACTCTTCGCCGATATAGCACAACACCTTGCCCCAGGGGGCGCACTGTTGCTCGCAGACATCATGGAACCGGCCACCCCACAGATAGCTGCCCTCTACGCGCAACAATATGACGAACTGGTACAACAGCAGAGTGTCACATTGCGCGGCAGCCTGGATGGCTTTGAGCAGTTTCAACGTCTGCGCTGGAATTATTTCCGTTACGACTACGGCGCCCCCGCCTCTGGCGATCAGCCCTCGACACTCAGCGATCAGTTACGCTGGCTCCACGAGGCCGGTTTCAACCCGGTCGATTGCTTCTGGCTGCGCGCCGGTCATGCTATTTATGGCGGGTTTAAATAGATATAAAAACGCAATGAAGGTTATAAAATTCAACATCACTCTTTACGGCAAATGGTGACTTTTATAACCTTCATTGTGTTTACAACTCTTAACGTGTGCCGACCAGCTCACGGGCAGGACGGCGGCCTTCGTCGCGGTTGCGGCTGAGCCAGCCAAAGATCCACTCGCGCTTCTCCCACATGACCAGCAACATACTGGCGTTGAAGATGGACGAATAGGTACCACTGAAGATACCGATGAGCAGGGCCAGCGTGAAAGTACGAATGCTGTCGCCGCCGAAGAGGGTTAGCGCGCTCAGCGTGAATAGCACGGTCAGCGAGGTGTTGAGCGAGCGTGCCATCGTCTGCACCAGACTGGCATTGACGACCTGTTCAAAGGATTCGACGGTGCGGCGCTGCATGTTCTCACGAATACGGTCGAACACCACAATGGTATCATGGACCGAGAAGCCCACGACGGTGAGCAGGGCGGTAATGAATAGCGCGTCTACCTGCACCTGGAACAGCTTGCCCAGAATGGAGAAGACTCCCAGCACCACCAGTACATCATGCAGCAGAGCGATAATCGCGCAGGCTCCATAGCGCCACGGACGCGCCACCTTACGGAACGCGAACCAGATGTAGAGCAGAATGAACACGGAAGCCGCGATGACCGCCAGGACAGCATTGCGCGTGGTGTCACTCGCCACCGAGGGGCCAACCTCCTGGTTAGCGACCAGACCCATGTAGGGGCCACCCTGGTTCAAAATGGTCTGTAACAGATCAGGAATATCGCTGCTCTTGCCGCCAATCGGCGTCCGCGTCAGAATCGTGATCGTCTGATTGGTTGTTCCCAATAATACCTTCTGCACGCTCACCGGGATGTTGGCCGGATTTGACGTTGTGCTTGAGCCGGAGCTACCACTGTTGCTACTACTACCACTTGTAGCGGTAGCGGTCGCCTTCGGTGTAGCCGTTGCCGTGGCTTTTGGTGTGGCAGTCGCCGCTGGAGTCGCTGTCGCGGCGGCGGTGGCAGTGGCCTTCGCGGTGGCAGTCGCGGCAGGCGTGGCTGTTGCGGTTGGAGTAGGCGTGGTAGCCGGGCCAAGCGCAGGGTTGCTGGTATCAGGGATTTTACTCAGCAGCGTCTGAAGGTCGCTGGCCGTAGGGGCCGTTTTGAAACCGTCTACCACCACGAACGAAGAGTGAGACAGATCGAAAACTCTGACATGCACGCCAGGATACTTGCCTTGCAGCATACTGGTAATGCTCGCCTGGACATTGCTATCAATCGGCGTGTTGAGCAGAATCCAGGCACTTTTGCCACTGGCCAGCGAGGGGTCCTGGCCGAAGGTGACCGACAGTTCTTGCAGGTGCAGAGGTTTCAGCCATGCCTCGACCTGCGCTGAATTTTGCACAGGCACCTGCGGATGCAGTTCAATGCTGGAACCGCCCGTGAAATCCAGGCCGAGGTTCAGGTGGAAGATCGCCAGCGAGATCGCGCCCGGAATGATCACGATCAGCGAGATCAACAGGAACAGGTAGCGATACTTGACAAGATTGAACACAACAACCTCCTCTTACACAGTGCTACCCCGTCGCGCGACGGATGCGGTAACCACTGCGTCCGCAGGGAGTCCGAACAGCGCGGGATGGTTGACAACGCCGGTCGGCACCAGCAAGTTCAGGAACGTGCGGGTCACAACGACGGCAGTGAACATACTGATGACGACACCCAGGAAGAGCGTGGTGGCAAAACCCACGATGATGCTGGCCCCAAAGTTGCTACCGAAGAAGTAGAGCACGGCGCAAGTAATCATCGTCGAAATGTTTGAGTCGCGGATAGAAGGCCAGGCACGTTTCCACCCGATGTCGATAGCCGAGGCCAGCAGGCGTCCCTCGCGCAATTCTTCTTTGACGCGCTCAAAGATCAGCACGTTGGCATCGACGGCCATGCCGATAGAGAGGACAAAACCGGCAATACCGGCCAGCGTCAACACGACGCCGATCAGCTTGAAGATGGCGAAGGTGAAGGTAGCATAGAGCAGCAGTGCCAGATCGGCCAGCAGGCCGGGCAGGCGATAGTAGAGCAGCATGAAGAGGATAACGATACCCAGGCCGATAGCGCCGGCGATCTCACTCTTGACAATGGAGTCCTGACCGAGCGTCGCGCCGACAATCTGCTCGCTCTGGATCGTCATGACGATAGGCAAGGCACCATACTTCAGCACGTTCACAATATCTGTGGCCTGCTGGAGTGTAAATTGACCGGTGATTTCGCCGTTGCCAGGAATCTGCGACTGAATAGTTGCCGAACTCACCACCTGACCATCTAGCACAATCGTCAGGGCATCGCCGATATGATTCGCGGTAAACGTGCTAAATTTGCCAATAGCCGGGCCTTTCATGGCGAAGTTAATCTGGTAGTAGTTGCCGCCATTCTGATTCGGCGAGACACTTAGCTGCGAAGGGTCGAGATCGGCACCGGTAAAGAGCGGTTTGTCGCCAGGATTATACTGCGAGTACTGTGTTGGATCAAAAGTTGTCCCGGCGGTCAGCAGATTGCCGGGGCCGGTATCCCAGAACTGCAAGTCGCCGGTCTTAAGAATACTTTGAATCTGTTGGAACGGGTCGCCACTATTCAGTCCGGGCAACTCAATGGCGATGCCCGGCAGGCCGGTTCCGGTGGACACCTCGCGAATATCCGGCTCATTGACGCCAAGACCACCATTCACACGGTCGGTGATACGCTGGATCAGTTCCGGCATAGCGTTGTTTACTTCGCTACTGGTGTAATGCTTGCTGGGATCGGGGGCCAGCAGAACCTCGACACCACCTTGCAGGTCAAGCCCCTCTTTAATCGTAAAGGGATTTTGAATCCCTAGCGGCGGCTTATGGCCCGACGGGGTATTGGGCCAGAAGACCACATAAGATGCGCCCAGGCCAAGCAAGATGATGAAGAAGAGGAGTGTGAGTGTTCCTCGACGCATAACTTACTATTTCCTCTCACAACATGTTGGTTATACAGGCAGATAGGATTGTATCGGCTATGCCCGCTTCTGCCCATCTTCTCACGCAACACAAAAATTAAGAAAGCTTTTTTGATCGGACATGAACAATGCCATCACTAGTTGCAGAGAGTATAGCATAGTTGGGGATTCTTGCATATCCTATCGTTACTGTTCACGAGTCTGCTCCACGTTTTTTACCAGAGGCAAGATACCTGTCAAGGATATCATACTGTGAGTATCATGCAACTAACCTCTCTCTGTCACGTAGCAACGGGTACATGACGTGAACGTAATAGAAACCGTAATCAGATCAGTTCTTGCATAACACTGGAAAAGGAGCCTTGACAGGCATGGATGATTCTACCACCATACGCTATACGCAGACCTCACCTTCGGTGAAACCCGTGACCGGGAAAGTGGTGATGGATGTGCGCGATATTACAAAGACCTTGCCATTGGGGCATGAACAGATCAGCATCCTCAAAGGGATCAGCTTTCAGATTTATAGTGGCGAATTTATTTCCATTGTTGGCCCCTCTGGTTCTGGCAAAAGTACCCTGCTCGGCATCATCGCCGGTCTCGACAATCCCACCAGTGGGCAGGTACTGATTGACGACATCAATATCACGCGCATGAGTGAGGGGCAGCTTGCGGTAATACGCAACCAGAAAATCGGCATGGTCTTCCAGGCGTATAATCTGATCCCGACGCTGACCGCGCAGGAAAATGTTGAAGTGCCGCTCTACGTCGGCAAACATAAGATATCTCCCTCGGCTCGCGCCAAAGAACTGCTGGAGCTGGTCGGATTGTCGCATCGCCTGAACCATCGCCCCAATCAACTCTCCGGCGGCGAACAGCAGCGCGTCGCCATTGCCCGCGCGCTGGCAACCGACCCCGCCATCGTCATCGCGGACGAACCCACCGGCAACCTGGATGCGCGCAACGGCGAGAACGTGCTGATGTTGATCGCCTATTTGCGTGAGCAGACCGGCAAAACGTTCATTATCGCCACCCACGACCAGAACGTGGCCGCGCACGCCGACCGCACGATTCGCATTGTTGATGGGCGCATCAGCGCGCCGGATATGAGTGATGGGAGAATAACGCAGTGAAAGCCTCGATGTCTGTACGCTACCCGACACGCTCACTTGTTCGTGGCGGTCAGCGCACTCTGCTGGCCATCTTCTGCATCGCCGTCGGCGTGATGGCGATTGTCTCTTTGCAACTGGTCGGCCTCATGCTCAACGATGCCCTCACCACAAATGTACGCGATGCGAACGGCGGCGACATCGCTGTGAGCGCACCCAATCAGCCTCTCAACAACAAGGACCTGACCTACTTCAAACAATTGCAACAAAAACATACGATCAACCGCTATACGCCTATCATTAATGTTCAGGGTACTATCATGCTGTCAAATAAGCAGCATCAATCTTTCACACTGCGCGTCGTTGAGGCGAACAATTATCCACTTGTCACACCGCCCGCCGTGCTGTCCCCCGCCGGAAAGATGCTGGGCAACCTGCTCAATAAGGGCGTGATAGCAACACCCACTTTCATGCAGCAATATCATAAGAAAATTGGCGATAGCCTGGATATTCATGCCATTTCGCGCAACCAGAACGGGCGCACGATTCACACGACTATTGTCGGCACCGTTGCCGAGACGGGTGTGCTGGCGCAGACCGGTAGCCTGCTGCTGCTCTCAACACACATTTATCAGACCGCTGCACCTAAAGAGCCGCTCCTCTATGATACCGTCGATATCACGACAGCGGGACAGGCGCAGACAGAGCAGGCCGTAAAGGCCATTCAAAATCACTTTCCGGCTGTTACTACTGTGACGGCACAGCAAGCATTGAAGGCGCGGCAAGCCTCAGTCGATAGTATCCGCAAGTTTCTGGAGATTGCGGGTCTGCTGGCGCTATTGATCGGCGGGGTCGGCATCGTCAACACCATGCAGGTGTTGCTCTCGCGGCGTCGCACGGAGATTGCCATGCTCAAAACGACCGGCTATCGGCGCTTTGATCTCATGCTACTGTTCGCGCTGGAGACCGGTCTGCTCGGTCTGATCGGTGGCACGCTGGGAGCCGCGACGGCGACGGGGGTCAGCTATATCATCCGCGCCCTGGTCGAGCGCGCCTTCGGCCTGTCTATCCCCTTCCGGCTCGACGCGGTGACTATCGCGGGTGGCATCCTGATCGGTCTGCTCACCGCCCTGATCTTCGGCCTGATGCCCATTGCGCAGGCCGCCACGCTACGCCCCATTCATGTGCTGCGCAATCCTACCGAAGGGCGCGTGACCTCCAGCCCTGGCATTACGCTCAGCATGCTGTTCCTGCTCTCCATCCTCTTCTGTGGGCTGGCCATCTTTATTCTGAATAAAGATATCAGGCTGGGTATCATCGTCGTCTACGGTACCTTTCTCTTCCTCGGTCTGCTTAGCCTGTTATTCGCACTGGTCGTCCTGCTGATGAGCATATTGCCCGTACCAGAGCATTTTACAATTGGCTACTTCGCGCTCATTCTGGTCGGTCTGTTTATCTCAGGATTGCTCTACCTGCTCTTACCGGCCTTTGGCGGCTTGCTGCTAGTCGTGACCTTGTTGGGCTTACTCATGGTAGTGCTGCCGCGCAACTGGAAGTTGAACATCAGGATGGCGCTGCGCAACCTGGATCGCCAGCGCGCACGCACAACCACTACCATGCTGGCCCTTTTCGTCGGCATCTTTACCATCGGCCTGATCCTGGTGCTGGGACAGGATCTGCGCGACAATATCAATAATGCTCTGGCACGCTCCATGAATTATAACGTGATGGCCGTGACCTCGAACAAAGATACCACAACGCTGCGCAATAAGCTGAAGACCATCCCCGGCCTCTCTACCTATCAAGAGTACGCGCTGGTAGCGACAATGCCACTGGCGGTCAATGGCAAACCGATCCTCTCGCAATTGCCCGCCACGACGAGCAACACGCCCAACAAACCTACGCTTGGACGCCTCGGCACCTTCTATTTCCTGGGCGGTATTGTGGGCTACGATGTTGCTAAGCATCAGCTACCTGACATCAATTACATTGAGATCGTTAATGGCCGCAACCTGGATGCCAATGACGCCAATGCCAACAATGTCCTGATTCCCATTCAGCTTGCCACCATCGGCCCCCTGCATCTTAAAGTCGGTGACACGCTCACATTGAGCGACCTGGCGCGGCAACACGAAGAGACAGTGAAGGTTGTTGGCGTCTACCAGCCACTGCAAGGCGCGAACAATATCTACCCTCTGCTGGGCACCGATCACGCAATCAATGGTCTGCAACCGGCAGGTACGGGTCAGGCAGTCTTCTACATGAAGATCAATCCTAAACAGGCCAGCAAGGCCGTCAACATCATCAGCAACATGGTTCCTAACGCCTTTGTGATGAACCTGGCGAATATCGGCGATGTCATCAATCAGATGCTCAGTAACACGCTGCTGACGCTTACCGCGCTCGCCTCGCTCTCGCTGCTGGCCGGTATCATTATCATTGCCAACGCGGTGGCACTGGCCATGCTGGAACGGCGGCGCGAACTGGGTATTCTCAAATCGGTCGGCTATACCAGTGGCTCCATTCTGAGCGGCGTGATGCTCGAAAACGCGCTGGTCGGGGGTACAGGCGCACTGCTGGCCATGCTGCTTGTGACCTTCGTCACCAACCTTCTGGGCCGCTTTGTCTTCAGGTCCAGCTTCGGCGTCAGTAGTCCCCTCGCCCTCACACTGATCCTGGGTGCGGCAGCGCTGGCCATGCTGATCGCACTGCTAGTCGCCTCCGGCACTGTGCGCGTGCGCCCGCTTGAGGTGCTGAGGTATGAATGAGATAGCGTCTCATGGTATATTGCATAACAGAGGTTCTACTTCCCAAAGTCAACTATAACACTACCAATAGCAGGCCACGTGCGATGGCTTCTCCGGCCAGCGAGCAGACGACGACCAGGTAAAGCATGCCGGTAGCCGATTGGAAGGAGCGGTCACGGATCAACTTCCAGGCCAGGGCACCCAGCACCAGAGGCAGCACGAAGCTGACCAGGATACGGAGCCAGCCCAGGGCGCTGACGCTCAAGGGCGTTACCAGGGGTGTGCCGAGGGCGTTGAGTTGCGGCTTACCAGGGGTCGGCGTGGCCGCCTGAATGGTTGGGGTTGATGTGGTAATTGCTGTGCTACTCCCTTGTGTGCCTTGCGCGCTGGCAGCGATGACAGGTCCGGCGGTGAAGGAGAAGATGAGCTGGGCCAACACCCCCACCAGCACCAGCGTAGTAGCGAACTGTAAGGGTTTTTCAGAGAGCGCGGGCGTGACGAGATACCAGTGCCCAAGCCACATGGCCGTCATGACGCCGCCGAGCGCCAGGGCCGAGGCAAAGAACCCGGCAACCGTGAAGACACCCCCCAGGTTGGTATCCGCCAGAGGACGATAGATCATCCCCATCACAAAGAGCGTGGTCAGACCGGCTAGCAGCAGAGCCACGCCGTTGATGATGCGCAGCAGGCGTAAGACGGAAAGATTTTTTTTCGTCGTCGTCTCAGAAGCAGCTTGCTCATCCTCAACATGCTGCCCCTCGACCGCCTGCGCAGATTTTTTGCCATCGACTCCCGCCTGTTTATCGAGCCAGAGCAGAACATTATAAGGAATCATCAGCAAGAAGAAGAGCAGCAGGGGTAGCGACAGATAGGGCGTCCAGCCTCTATCGAGTTGGGTAAAGGTATTCAGCAATTGCGGCGTGGAAAAATTCTGCTGAAACAGATAAGCGAGTCCGACCAGTACCAGGTAAATAGCGGCATAAGAGGTCAGAAAGCCGCGCTTGACCTCGTTGCGCCAATCGAGCAGCACGAGCATGACCACAGAGCCTATCGAGAGTTCAGTCAACACGATGAACAATACAAGCGGCAAAGTAACTAGCATAGTATCTGTATATCCTTCGGTATTCTTCAGTAAAGCCACATGAGGTATGAGAGCCAGGGAAATACTTCCCCTTTTTAGTTCGTACAGATTATACATCTCTCTGTCGAGTAGGGCAAACCTCTTAGTGGGGCAGAGTGAGCGCGCGGCAAGCTATCCCTGGCGAATGCCCTGCTTCGCTTTTGAGAGATATCAACCAGAACAACCATTTTATTTAAACCGCTGATGTGCTATGATGCACTACACAGAATTCGCAAGGGGAAGAAGGGATATGCCACGTTGTCTCAATCCACGTTGTCAGGCAGATTATCCGGCGGGCACCCGGCAATGTACGAACCCGCTTTGCCAGGCATTATTGCCTGGGGCTGTTGTAGGCGGACGCTATCGGGTGGAGACGCTGCTAGGCATGGGCGGCATGGGTGCCGTCTATCGTGTGAGCGACACTTTCGAGATGGAGCAGGTGGCGCTGAAAACGCTCCTGCTTTCTAACAGCGCAATGGATGCAGAGACGGCGGCGGAGCGTTTCCGCCGCGAGGCGCGCTACGCCCACCAGCTTAAACACCCCAATATCGTCCCCGTCCTTAACTTTGGGCAGGATGGTTTGTTGCTGTTCTTAATTATGCCGATCATTACTGGTGGCACATTGAAAAGCTTGCTCAAAGGCGGTAATCCGTTGCCATTGCAGCAAACACTGCGCTATCTGGATGATCTCGGCGCGGCTATCGACGCCATTCACTCTCATCCGCTCCAGATTGTGCATCGAGACATCAAACCCTCTAATCTACTCATTCACCAGGATGATGGGCGGCTGATGGTGGCCGACTTTGGTATTGCCAGGGCCATGCAGAACGAGAAGGCGCTTACCCAGGGCATGGCTATCGGCACCGAACATTATGTGGCACCGGAGCAGGAACACGGCAAGGCCGAACCCGCCAGCGACATCTACTCAATGGGCGTGGTCGCTTATCAGATGTTTACTGGCATGCTGCCGTATGAAGCAGTCATCAAACAGCGCGCCAGCGAAATACCGGCCCCCAGCAAGCTCAATCCGGCGTTGCCATCCGCCGCCGATGTCGTAGTCCTCAAAGCCATCGAGGTCGAACCGGCTAAACGCTATCAGTCGGCAAAGGATTTTCTGGCCGCGCTCCACCAGAGTTTTGCAGGATTCGATGCGCCGACGATAGCCGACGCGGCAACGCTGCCGGAAACCGTGCTGGTGACGAGCAGAGCCAATGCCATTATCCGTACTGTTATTCCCAAAAACCCATGTGGCGAGTGTGGGCAGGAGAATCGGGGGAACTCGCATTTTTGTCGCTACTGTGGCGCTAACCTGGATGAAACATCACCGCTCGTTACCGAAGTCTGCCAGGTCGGCTATCTCAGCGATCAGGGCCAACAACCCGATAACGAAGATATGTTGCTGGTTGCGCAAGGACTCTGTATCACGCTCCTGCCACCACGCCCATTTAGCTTACTCGCCGTTGCCGATGGCTTGCGCGATGGCCTCCAGGCCCCGCCTGGAAAACTGGCCAGAGGGCAGTTGGCAAGCAAACTGGCCGTAGAAACTGTCGCTGATACACTCATCCCCTTGCTCTCCGATACCTCGCGTTCACACTCGCGCTCAACCCCCATGCACCGGAGCCGTCGGGCAGAAGCACCGAATGACGGGAGCAGCACACACAGATTGCATGCTCCCGCGTCTATTCCTGTCGAAGATCTGCTGGAACAGTGGGTACGCGACAGCATGCGTCAGGCGAATCAAGTCCTCTACCATTGCAACGCCGACTACGATACGCATATGGCCTCAACGCTGGCCATTGCGCTGCTCTACCGCCATCACCTGTATGTCGTCAATATGGGGAACAGCCGCATCTATCACTATAACGCGCAGCGTGGCCTGCGCCGCCTGACCGTCGATCATACACAGGCGGCGCAGCAGGTCGAGGCGAGGTTGCTGCCGCCCGACGAACTGTACCAGAGCAACAAGCACAACCCGCATTACCGCGTGCTGGGGGCGCAACCCATGCTGATCCTCGACAGCCTGCACCTTGAGGTTGAAGCCAACGACCTCATCTTGCTCTGCACCGATGGACTCTGGCATACTATGCATGATGAGCAGATCAAAACGCTCTTGAAGCGCGGAAATGATCCGCAGCAGGTAGTGCAACAGTTAGTTGATGAGGCAAAGCAGGCCAGAGATGCAGGCAATATCAGCGCAATAGTGGCAAGGGTGCAGTAGCCGGTCTGGCGATATCTTCCAACGGCAAGCTGACAATGAACGTTGAGCCACGTCCTACCTGGCTCTCGACCCGCACCGAGCCATTGTGAGCCTTCACGATCCAGTCCACAATGGACAGGCCCAGGCCACTGCCGCCAGCGGCCCGCGAACGCGCTGGGTCGGCGCGATAGAAACGCTCGAAGATATGCTTCTGGTCTTCCGGCGCAATGCCGATGCCGGTATCACGCACAGAGAGCAAGGCCATATCGTCGTCTATGACGACGGAGAGGGTAACTTTGCCGCCCGGATTGGTATAGGTAATAGCGTTATCGACCAGACTCATGATGACTTGAATCAGGCGAGCCGCGTCGCCAAGCACGGTAGCTGGCTGTAGTTCGCCCGCGCTTAAGTCAATATGACGCTCCAATGCCAGTGGCTCCATGCTCTCGATCACATCAGTCACCAGCAAGTCGAGGCGTACCGCATCATGATCGAACAGCACCTGCCCCTCGTCGGCCCGCGCCAGCGTGAGCAGGTCGCTAATGAGCAGGCCCAGGCGTTCCGTCTCCACATTGATTTCACGCAAAACGGCCACGTAGTCTTCGCTCTCGGCAGGATGCGAGAGAGCCACTTCAGTCATGTTACGAATAACCGCTACCGGGGTGCGCAGTTCATGCGAGGCATCGGCCACAAAACGGCGTTGTTGCACAAAGGCATGCTCCAGGCGCTCCACCATCTGATTAAAGATGAGCGCGAGATCGCGCACCTCGTCATGTGGCCTGGGCACCGGCACCCGTCGATGCAGGTCGGAAGCCTCGATCTCGCGCGCCGTATGAGCCAGACGCTGAATAGGTCGAAAGGCGCGTCCGGCCAGCCAGTAGCAGACTGCCGCGCTGAACAAGAGCACTATCGGTGTGATCAGGATCAACCCCCACACGATATCACTCAGACGCCCGTTGAGTACTTCTAACGATTGACCGACCTGCACCACCCCATCGATATGCGATTGATCCAGCAGCATCGTGCTATAGACCCGTATTTCCTCTCCATGCACATCCTTCACTGTTCCACGCCAGGGATGGCCTTTCAGGGGGTCTAGAACGCTGCTCCTGGGAAGTTGAAGTGTGTTAAAGCTAGTGGTCGTATACACCACTTGCCCTTTCGCATCCAGAACACGAATATACAAACTGCTCTGGACGTTGCGTGTATTGATCGGCTCATCGTTATCGCCATCGGTGTCGGTCGTTGTAGCAGTGGGGGTTATCGACATATTTGTATCATCGGAAGAGTCGATCAGGGCCGCCGTGGCATCCAACTCTGGCAATTCGTCTACAATATCACCTACAGTCAACTTGCCCTGACGCTCATCCACCCCTTCAGCGATCTGCTGACTGCGCATTTGCAACGTCATATCCAGGCTAGAGGCCAGCGAGGCCTGAAGCGCCCAGTAGAACGTAATCCCAAAGAGCAGCAGCAGTAGCGCCGAAACGCTGGTATACCAGAGCGCCAGTTGCGTGCGAATGCCGGGTGGAATACGCAAGAACTTCGGAAGCATTATGCCGGTTCCCTGAGTTGATAGCCTGAGCCGCGAACGGTATGGATGACATCCGGCTCATTCTGATCACACAGCTTACGACGCAAGTAGCGAATATAGACATCAATGACATTTGAAAGGTGGCTGGTATCGCCGTCCCACACATGTTCCGCAATCATTGCGCGGCTCAATACCTGGTGAGGATGACGCATGAAAAACTCCAGCAAGGCGTACTCTTTGTTACAGAGATTCAAGACGCGCTCACCGCGCCGTACCTCGTGAGTCGTCGTATCCAGTGTTATATCCATAAATTGCAGTCGTGGCACCTTCACCGGGCTGCCGCGCCGCAACAAGGCCCGCACGCGCGCCTCCAACTCACTGAGCGCGAAAGGCTTGACCAGATAGTCATCCGCACCCATGTCCAGGCCCTTCACACGATCATTCACCTCGTCGAGGGCCGTGAGCATGAGGATTGGCATGGTGCGCTCGCGCTCACGCAACTGACGGCAGATTTCAAAGCCGTTGAGGCCGGGCAATAAGATATCTAAAATGACCATATCATAGGGTGTCGCCAACGCCATGAGTAATCCATCTTCACCATCCAGCGCCAGATCAACGGCATAGTGGCTGGCTTCCAGACCTTTTTTTAGACTCGCCCCCAGGCGCGGGTCATCTTCTACAATCAGAATACGCATAGAGCAACCCTCTTGAAAGCCTCATAAAGCACATCCACATTGATTGCCGAATCACCATGACTCCTATGGCTTCCAGCAACCAATATGGCGTAACCCATCATAATAGAGAAATGTGAGAGAAAGATGAAAACAGTCTCTCATTCTTTTAATGAAAGCCAGCAACGTAGAAACTCGGCCACACTCCAGGCCTGTGCGAAACAACCGGCAGGTGTAAACGGCGGCTCCGGCTCGGCCACTTCGCTCAAGGAACCCAGGCATCCCTCCCACAATTGCTGCACCAGCGGCTCTAAGAGCGAGCGTAACACCGCCCGGTCAGCATGCATACGCAAACGTACATCGATATAGGGGCCGATCAGCCAGAGCCAGACCGTTCCCTGGTGATATGCGCTATCGCGCTGCTTGCGGTCGCCATTAAAACGCGCGTGGTAGGCCGGGTCTTTGGGACTGAGCGAACGCAACCCCAGCGGCGTTAAAAGCTGCTCCGTCACTTGTTGCAGCATGCTGGCTACCTGCGCATCGTTCAACAATTCATGCGTGAGCGAGGCAGCAAAAAGCTGGTTGGGACGCAGTGAAGCATCCACCTTCCCGGCCACTCCATCGACATCTACCACATCATACAGATAGCCACCCTCCGCATACCAGAAACGCTCGGCAAAGTGACGCAACACCTGTGTGCGCAACTGGCTATAGGACGAAGCATCAGTCGAGAGATGCACCGCCCACGACTCCATTAGTGACAGGGCACGATACCAGAGCGCGTTGACCTCTACCGGCTTGCCATGGCGCGGCGTGACCACCCAATCATCCACCTTCGCATCCATCCAAGTAAGCTGAATGCCCGGTACACCGGCACGCAGCAACCCATCGGTCGGGTCTACGCCAATACCGTAGTCGGTACCACGCACATGCCAGTCGATGATCTGCTCCAGCGTGGGAAAGAGATCTTTTAAAAGCGACCAGTCGCCTGTCGTCTCCAGATAGCGCTCCAGCGCATGAAACATCCAGAGCGTGGCATCAACGGTATTATACTCCGGCGTCTCGCCCTGATCGGGGAAACGATTGGGAATGAGGCCATGACGGGTGAAGGAAGCAAAGGCTTTAAGCAAGCCTCGCGCTTCGCTGTAACGTCCGGTGCAGAGAAGCAGGCCGGGCAACGAAATCATGGTATCGCGCCCCCAGTCGGTAAACCAGGGATATCCCGCGATAATCGTTTTATGGTCAGGTGCGAGCCGCAGCTTCCCCGATGATGCCTTACGTTCACTCGGACGCGCCACAATAAACTGATCGGCGGCCACAACCAGGCGCGCAAAGAGTGGGGCCTGTACCTGCAACTCTTCAACCGAACGGTCGGCAATAGCCAGCAACTGGCGGATGCGGCGCTGATGATGGGCAAGCGCCTGCGCCACCACCGCTTCGTGCTGCGGCCCACCCAGTTCCGGTGGCAGTTCGCTCTCTACACTCAACACCAGCGTGGCACGCTGCCCCGGCCTCAGAGCGAGACGAAAAACGCCGGGCTGGTAAACATCCTCCAGGGCGGGTAAGCCACGCTCACTGTCACGACGATGCAACACATTCCAGTACCAGTTGCCGGTCGCACTAAAGGTTGCGGTCGGCGGCCCGATGCAGTAAATAGAGGGCGCGTCTTCAAAGGCCCGAATACGGCAACGATTGCCCTGCAAGTCAACCAGAAAATGCCAATCGGCAGCACCCTTCGTTACCTGGTGATAATCACGTGTAAGACAGAAGAGGTAGAGCGCCAGAGTGACACTGGCCTCCGTCCTCTCCGCTTCATCGTCCAACGTTCCTCTGAGGCGATATTGTACATACGTGGTATTCTGACCGTACTGCATCCAAATATGTTTTTCCAGCAGCAACGTGTCGCTTAAACGGTAGGTGAAACAGGGGATATCGCCTTCCAGCGCGACACTCAGCAAGCGGGTGTAGCCCTGCGGATCAAATACGCCACCTTGATACTCATTGGTACCGAGCTTGCAGAGTTGTCCGTCGGGGAGCGCTACCTCTTCGTCGATCTTCGTCACCATCACAGTACGCTCGACGGGTGGACGAAGGGCGGCAACCAGCAAACCGTGATATGAGCGCGTCGTTGCGCCAGCAAGCGAAGCTGAGGCATAGCCACCCAGGCCATTCGTGACCAACCATTCGCGGTCAAGACTGGTGGCGAGATCGAGTGCGCCTCCCTGCGTGCCCACGACCTTTAGGTGCCAGGCATTCACCGGTTGGTGCTGTGAAGGGTCCTGGTTCTGATTCTGTTCCAGAAGCATCGTGGCATCCCTTTCTGGTTTCTATGCGATCTTCGACGAGGGCGTGAGGGATCACGCCCCCTCCCCACCATCTCACATTTTATAGATTTAATGACTATAATTGTACCGGTTTCGCTGCTCCAATCGTCTCCTTCATACGTGCCAGTGCGGCCTCAATGCGCTCATCGGGGGCAGTCATCGAAATGCGCACATAGCCCTCGCCTGAAGGGCCAAAATTCGTGCCGGGTGTTAAGAACACGCCGGTTTGATCAAAGAGCCAGTTGGCAAAGTCTCGCGCGCTAAAACCTCGCGGCACATGCGCCCAGACATACAGACCGGCTTTGGGGGTCTGTGCCTGCATGCCGATGGCATTGCAGCCCGCCACCAGCAGGTCGCGGCGACGCTGGTAGATGGCGTTGCGCTGCTGTATCCATGTCACCGGCAGGTGCAGCGCCTCGATAGCCGCGTACTGGATAGGACGGAAGATGCCGCTATCGATATTGCTCTTCAAACGCCCCACCGCGTCCACCAGGACGGGATTGCCCACCAGCATGCCTACACGGAACCCTGCCATATTATATGTCTTACTGAGCGAATGCAACTCGACTGCGACCTCGCTGGCCCCCGGAATCTGCAAAATGCTCATGGGCCGGAAATCATCGAAATAGACCTCGGCATAGGCCATATCATGCACTATCGCCAGGTTATGGCGTTGCGCGAAAGCCACTACGCGCTCGAAAAAGGCGCGGTCGGCGCAGCCAGTGGTAGGATTATTGGGGTAGTTAAGCCAGAGCAGACGCGCCTTCGCCAGCACATCGGCGGGAATGCTCTCCAGATCAGGCAGGTAGTTGTTCTGTTCCAATAGCGGCAACAGATAGGGTCGCGCACCCACCGTCGTTGCGGCGGTGAGATAGACTGAATAGTAGGGATCGGGGGTCAGTGCGATGTCCCCGGCATTCAGCACCACTGAACCGGCATAGGCAATACCCTCTTTCGAGCCGAGCAGGGGCAGAATATCGCGTTCCGGCTCCAGACGCACCTGAAAACGCTGCTCAAACCAATCCGCGATGGCCTCGTGCAAAGCGTACATGCCGCGATACTCTGGATAGCGATGATTCTCCGCATTCTGCATCTCATGGCACAGCCGTTCGACCACCGGCTGCGGCGCAGGCAGATCGGGGTCGCCCATCGAGAGATTAATAACATCGACCCCTGCCGCCTTGCGCTCTGCAATCTTCCGCTTAGCATCCGCGAAGTGATAGGGCGGTAAGCTCTTGATAAGATTCGATAGTTGCACTATAACACTCCTCGTAGGGCGTGATTCACCACGCCCTGTTTGCTTGTTGATCCGCTCTCAGAGGCATGATGAAGCACACCCCTACTATATTTTTATTCCATCGTTTCAGCTTCGTACCAGTTTTTGCCCACTTTCATCTCGACCTTGATCGGCACAGCGAGCGGATAGACATTTTCCATCGTATGCTTGATGACGCGGCGCGCGCGCTCAAGCTCCTCCACTGGCACCTCGAAGACCAGTTCATCATGCACCTGCAAGATCATGCGCGTCTTCATACGCCGCTCGCGGAAGAGTTGGGCAAGCTGGATCATCGCCATTTTGATCAGATCGGCATTGCTGCCTTGAATAGGCATGTTGATGGCCTCACGCTCAAGCGCCTGCCGTTCGCTATGTGAGAGGGCACGCATGTCCGGGAAGAAACGTTTGCGCCCAAAGAGCGTATTGACATAGCCCTGCTTATGCGCCTGCTCCAGCGTGCGCTCGACATAGCCCTTGATGTTGGGAAACGTCTCGTGATAACGCGCGATAAAGTCAGCCGCCTCACGGTTCGTCATCCCTGTCACCTGCGAAAGACCAAAGGCCGACTGCCCGTACAGTACCGCATAGACGACGGTTTTGGCAAGTCTGCGCTGATCTTTCGTCACCTGTCCCACCGGCACATTGAAAAGCGAAGCTGCTGTGATGGTATGAATATCCTCGTCACGGTTAAACGCCTCGACTAAACGCGGCTCGTGCGTGATGCTGGCGAGGATGCGCAACTCAAACTGCGAGTAATCGGCAGTCAGCAACACATAACTGGGGTCGGCGATGAAGGCACGCCGTATCTGACGCCCAAGCTCGGTACGCACCGGAATGTTCTGCAAGTTGGGATTGCTAGACGAGAGCCGCCCGCTAGAGGCAATCGTCTGATTGAACGAGGTATAGACGCGGCCCGTCACCGGGTCGATCAATTCGAGCAAACCATCGATATAGGTTGACTTGAGCTTGCTAAGCTGGCGATACTCCAGCAGGTAGTCGATGATAGGGTGCTGTCCTCGCAAGCTCTCAATCACGTCCGCGCTGACCGAGTAGCCGGTTTTATTTTTCTTACCGAAGGGCAGCTTCAATTCGCCAAACAGCACCTCGCCAAGCTGGCGGGTGGAGTTGATGTTAAACTCGTGCCCAACGGAGTCGTAGATGGCTCGTTCCAGCGCTGCGAGTTGCTCGGCCAGGCGCATACCGAACTCGCGCAAGAAAGGAGCATCGAGCGCGACACCGTACATCTCCATCTGCATCAGTACCGGAATGAGCGGCAATTCGACGCGATTGTAGAGATCAAGCAAACTATGGCGGCGCAGGTCGGCCATAATGGGTTCAACCAGGCGTAGCGTCATATCGGCATCGGCACCCGCATAGTTTGCTACGGCGCGCACAGGTACCTGCGCCATGCTAATCATCTTGCCGCCTTTGCCGATCAGGTCACTAATCGGCGTCATGACCAGCCCCAGGCGCTGAAAAACCTGGTCTTTAAGGCCCAGGCCACGCCGTCCGGGTTCGGCCAGGTAGGCCCCCACCATGGTATCGAAGGCCAGACCACGCAACGTCACCCCGGCCCGCGCCAGCAGCATCATGTCAAACTTGGCATTATGCATGTACTTTTTGAGTCGCTCATCCTCCAGCAGAGGGCGCAGATATTCCCATACCACACTCAGCGGCAACTGGGTTCCGGGTTCCTGCCCCTCTAGCGTTTGCACGTGTCCGACCGGGATATAGTAGGCTTCGCCTGGTGCCATCGAGAGCGAGAGGCCGACCAGTTGAGCGCGACGCGGGTCCTCCGAAGTCGTCTCCGTGTCGAGGGCGAAGGCCCCGGCGCTGCGCATACTCTGCGCCAGCACGCGCAATGCCTCCACGCTATCAATAATCATGGTGTTAGTTTGCGCGTCTTGCATCAACAATGCAGAAGTGGCAGCAGGAACGGGGGACGCGGACGCGGCTGGCATCTCGAAAAGAGTAGCCTGTGCATCACGCGCGGGTGCGGGTAGACGCAGCTTATGTACGGTAGCGGCCCTGGGTTCCTCCGCCTCGAACAGATGTAGTTGCAGAGGTCGCTCTTCATTGTTCCTAAGCTCGCGCTCCCCTCCTCCAACCGCTGTTGACACAGCAACCGGCGGAGATACGTCCTCAAGCGGAATCGTCAGGCCGGAAGCAGGGGGGGGTGGGGGCTGCAAAATGGGCACCATACCTACGGGCGCAGTCAGCAACAAATCTTCCGGCGCTTTATCTTCAACGCCACCCGGCTCACTTTGCTCGCCCGATTCCTCATTCCGTGCAGCAAGGAACGGGCCAGCATTAGTGGTATCCACAGCATTTTCGATGCCAAGCTGTTTAAAAAGCGCCAGCACCTTCTCGACCAGCGTGCGAAATTCTAGTTCGCGGAAGAGTGCCAGCACCTTCTCACGTTCTACGTGCGTCAGGCGGCAGTCCTCCAGGTTGAGTTGGATCGGCACGGTTAAGATGATAGTTGCCAGCCGCTTGCTCAGCAACGCCTGCTCCGCCATATCGGCAAGCAATTTCTGCTCTTTCGGTTTTAGCTCGTTGATATGAGCCAGAATACCCTCGATGCTGCCATATTCGTTGATCAAACGCACGGCTGTCTTGTCACCAATGCCCGGCACACCTGGAATATTATCCGATTTATCGCCAACCAGGCCCTTGTAGTCGGGCAATTTGGCCGGGGGCAATCCGTAGCGGGCCAGCACCGCGTCAACATCGTATTCGGTCACTTCCGAGATGCCTTTTTTCGCCACCTTGACGATGACATGCTCGTTGACCAGTTGCAGGGTGTCCATATCTCCAGTGTAGATGATGGTATCCACGCCCTGTTCCCTGGCCTGCACTGAAAGCGTGCCAATAATATCATCGGCCTCGTAGCCGTCCTGCTCGAAGATCGTCATACCGAACGCTCTCACAACCTCGCGGATGCGCGCAAATTGCGGGCGCATCATGTCGGGCAGGGGAGGCCGATGAGCTTTATAGGAGACATATTGCTCATGGCGGAAGGTCGGCGTGGGTCGATCAAAGGTCATGGCAACATAATCGGGCTTTTCCTCCAACAGCGCTTTCATCAGCATAGAAGTGAAGCCGAAGGTCGCGTTCACCGGCTCGCCCGCGCTGGTCGAAAGGTCTTCCGGTACGGCGTGAAAGGCGCGATGGATCAGAGCATTGCCATCGAACACTACAAATTTTTTACGTTTCATCGCGTGCCTGCTATCTTTCCACTGGATATATGAGCTACACATGTGTGATGGTGTCTATAACTATTCTCGCGCTCAGGCTAAAAGCCGGTAATGTTGCCGCTGTAGCGTACCTTTCCGAACTCGTTGTGTCCCTGACGCTTTCTTCTGTATTTTACTGTGTTGGAGCCGATATGTATAGTACAGTGCCTTGCCGACAGAGAATGTTCTTGCACTCCTGTGGAGACACCACGAACGTGAGGGAGAATCGAAGGATAGTCAATGCCGGTATGACACATAGTAGCTAGCCGAAAGAAGACACGCGAAATAGTACACAAATGGCATCGCAAATAAGTGTATAGGGGTGTAACATATCTGTTACCGACAAAAAGGAGGATTTATGGCTCGTAGGAGCAGCACACTTTCTGCTGATGAGCAACTGTATGATAACCAGACAGGAGGAATAACAATGGCGGAAGAGAGAAATGAGGAACTGCTGACGGTGCGAGAGGTGGCCCGTCGTTTGCGCGTTGATGACACTACGGTGCGCCGCTGGATCAAAAGCGGCGCGTTAGAAGCCATCACTTTGCCTCATCGGGGAAAACGTCAGGCATATAGGATCAAGAGTTCTACGATGGACGCTCTGCTCAAAAGCCCACCTGCGCAGCTTCCATAAGAATTTATGCGGAGAGTGGCAGCGTGCGATGGACATGATGCCCGTCGCACGCTGCCACTCTCCGCATAAATTCTTCTACCCATTTTGCCTAACGTTTTTGTAGTCGTCTGGTATAGTGTATAGAAAGAGGCATCTAACAGAGATCAACAGAGATCATCAAAAGGATAAAATAAAGAATGACTCGTGTACTTTCCTATAATATTCTTGCCGGAGGCTATGACCTTCGGCGAAACAATGCGCGCCGCACTCAGCAACTAGTGCAGATTATGCGCTCAGCCGAACCAGACATTATAGGTGTCGTCGAGGCCACCCATCCTCGTATTAGACAACATCCTCTGGTAATTGAAGAGATCGCACAGCAGCTTGATATGCAACTCGTGATAGGGGCCGATGCGCGTAACGATACAGATTTTCAACTCGCGCTTATGACGCGCCTGCCCGTTCTCTCTCACCGTGTTCATCCCCGCCCCGGCTTACTCAATCATCCACTATTAGAGGTCTGTCTTGCAGAAGCTCCGGGTCAGCCGTTGACCGTCTTCGTCACGCATCTAACGGCGGCTTTCAGTCGTTTTCGCACCGGAGATTATATTCGCCGCCGCGAGATACAGGAGATTTTGCGCATTATGGCTCCTCTGCGGGAACAGCAGCAGCCACATTTGTTGATGGGCGATTTCAACTCGCTGGCCCCCGGCGATGCCTTCATCGCCAGCAACTTACTGAGCTACGTCACAAGACTCGATGAGCGGCGTCGCGCTGAACACCGGGGCGATGGCAACCCACACCTCGATTTCCTTGTACCATCACACCTGCACTTCCTGAATCCCCTGTTACGCAGCATTCCACGTCACCCTCTGTTACGTGCAGGCTTTAACGCACTTGCTTCCTGCTATGACGCACGCGATACAATTCGGCTGCTGCGCAAAAGCGGCTACGTAGACTGCTATCGTAAGTTGCATTCGCAGGCCAACGGCTTCACCTGTCCCGCCGCCAATCCCGCCGGTCGCATTGACTACATCTTCGCCGACCCTCTGATGGCGCAGCGTCTGCACAACTGCTACGTCATTAACGAAGGTAACGGCCTGCCCGGCAAAGATGCCAGCGACCATCTGGCCGTCGCGGCAGAATATACGCCGGTTAGCACGCCATTACAAGCGATTCCGGGGAAGAAACTACTGGCAGAGGCTGAACTACATCGGTAATTGAGGTTAGTGGGCATGACACCCATAAGGGATGTCACCCCCTTTAACATATTCCTTATGCGAAGAACTTCTCTACAGGCACAGCCAAGCTCGCCTGATGATGGTGTCCGGCTCTCATTATACCATACACAGACTATCAAACTCTTTAAAAAAATGCCGATGCGCCTATCAATACGCATCGGCATCGTACAAAACCATACGGTGAATAGGGGTTACTGGAATACGTCTTTTGTCTTCTCAAACAGGTTGCGCAGGATATTTTTATCGTTTTGCTCGCTTTGCTCGCGCTCAAGGCGGTCGAACTCTTCGAGCAGTTCCTTCTGCTTCGCCGTGAGGCTGGTGGGTGTCACGACTTTCACAATGACATGCTCGTCACCGCGCGCGCTGCTATGCACTACCGGCACACCCAGACCTTTCAAGCGGAACGAGCGCCCACTTTGCGTGCCGGGCGGTATCTTGAGCATGGTCGTCTTGCCATCCACCGTTGGCACCTCAACCTCATCGCCCAGGGCCGCCTGTGTGAAGCGGATTGGCATCTCATAGATGATGTCGTTGCCTTGCCGCTTGAAGAAGGGGTGGGGCTTGACCGTGAGAATAACATACAAGTTGCCCGGTGTGCCACCACGCGCGCTGACCTCACCTTCGCCCGTGACGCGCACATTGATACCATCATCGACACCGGCGGGAATATTGACCACCACGCGCCGATTATTGCGCACACGGCCTTGACCGCGACACTTCTCGCAAGGAGTCGTGATGACACGTCCCTCGCCACGACAGCGTTCGCAGATCGTCACATTGACAAACTGGCCAAAGATGGACTGCTGCACCCGGCGAATCTCGCCGCTGCCC
Source organism: Ktedonobacteraceae bacterium (assembly GCA_034436045.1). GTDB lineage: Bacteria > Chloroflexota > Ktedonobacteria > Ktedonobacterales > Ktedonobacteraceae > H111-94. Next base: position 30,030 of record DAOTVZ010000288.1, read on the forward strand.
TGGCAGGCCGGACAGCGCGAGGTCGAGGTACCCGGCTGCGCGCCGGTGCCACGACAATGCGTGCAGGTCTCCCAACGCGGCAGTTCGATCTCTTTCTGACAGCCAAAAACGGCCTCCTCGAAGGTAATCGTCAGTTCGTAGCGAATATCCTGCCCACGCGGCGTCCCCGTGCGGCGTTGCGCTCCGGCGGCGCTGGCGAAAAATGTCTCGAAGAGATCGTTGATACTGCTGAACGTCGAAAAGTCGCTGAAACCCGCCCCGGCAGCGCTCCCCAAACCAGCATGCCCATAACGATCATAGGCGGCACGCTTCTGGGGGTCGCTCAACACCTCGTAAGCTTCGTTGATCTCGATAAAGCGGGCCTCCGCTCCCTGCTCTTTGTTCGCATCCGGGTGATATTGCTTGGCAAGCCGACGAAATGCCTTCTTGATCTCATCGTCGCTTGCCGTGCGCGTTACCCCCAGCACCTCATAATAATCTCGCTTGCTCGTGGCCATCGACCGGTCCTTTACGTTCAGAAACAGGGCGCGTTGTGATCCGCGCTACTAGACTTTCATTTCCTCTCGCCGTAGGGATATGCGTTATCACACCCTTCGTGCCCCTCGATCCGTTCACAGGCACTCCTCCGTTCATGGGCGTGATGAATTACGCCCCTACGGGTTTACAGATGACGGACAGGGGCGTGACTATCACGCCCCTACCGTATGGGTTACATCTCTTTGTACTCACCCTCGATGGTGTCATCGTTGGGTGACGACGAGCCACCACTATAGTCTGCACCGGCAGTTGCGCCAGCGCCAGCCCCGCGATAGATGGACTCGCTGACCTTGTAGAAGCTCTGCTCCAGAGCCTCGCGGGCCGCCTTGATGCGCGATATATCATCGGTCGAGAGGGCCGCACGCACGTCGGCAATCTTAGACTCCAACTCGCTCTTCTGCTCGCTGGTCAGCTTGTCGCCCAGTTCGCTGATGCTCTTCTCAGCACGGTAGGCCGCACTATCGGCCAGGTTGCGCTCCTCGACCTCTTCCTTGCGACGCTTGTCCTCGGCAGCATGCGCCTCGGCATCGCGCACCATACGGTCGATCTGCTCTTTCGACAGGCCACTGGAAGCAACAATCGTAATCTTCTGCTGCTTACCCGTGCCCCGGTCGCGGGCTGATACATTCAGGATACCATTGGCGTCAATGTCAAAGGTCACTTCAATCTGTGGCACGCCGCGTGGAGCGGGTGGGATGCCGTCCAGGATGAAGGTACCCAGCGAGCGGTTGTCCTTCGCAAATTCGCGCTCACCTTGTAAGACGTTGATCTCGACGCTGGACTGATTGTCGCTGGCGGTCGAGAAGATCTGGCTCTTCTGCGTCGGGATGGTGGTATTGCGCTCAATCAGCTTGGTGAAGACACCACCCAGCGTCTCGATACCCAGCGAGAGCGGCGTCACATCGAGCAGCAGCACATCCTTGACATCACCCGTCAAGACACCAGCCTGAATGGCCGCACCGACAGCGACCACCTCATCAGGGTTCACACCACGATTCGGCTCGCGGTCAAAGATGCGTTTGACCATCGCCTGCACCGCTGGCATACGAGTCTGACCACCAACCAGCACAATCTCGTTAATGTCTCCTGGGCGTATACCGGCATCGGCAAGAGCCTTCATGACGGGGCCGCGCGTCTTCTCGATCAAATCTTCTACCAACTGCTCTAGCTTCGAGCGCGTCAACGTCATATTCAGGTGCTTGGGGCCGCTGGCATCGGCGGTAATGAACGGCAGGTTGATCTCCGTCTGCATCGCGCTGGATAGCTCTTTCTTGGCCTTCTCAGCAGCTTCCTTCAGGCGCTGGAGTGCCATGCGATCCTGGCGCAGGTCAATCCCCTGCTCCTTCTTGAACTCGTCAGCCATCCAGGTGATAATACGCAGATCGAAGTCGTCGCCACCCAGGTGTGTGTCGCCATTGGTACTCTTGACCTCGAAGACACCATCGCCCAGTTCCAGGATGGAGATATCAAACGTGCCTCCGCCGAGGTCGTAAACGGCGATACGCTCGTCTTTCTTCTTGTCCAGACCATAGGCCAGCGAAGCGGCAGTCGGCTCGTTGATGATTCGCAATACATCCAGACCGGCGATCTTACCGGCATCCTTCGTCGCCTGACGCTGAGCGTCGTTAAAGTACGCCGGAACAGTAATCACGGCCTGCGTGACGCGCTCACCCAGATACGCTTCCGCGTCGGTCTTCAACTTTTGCAGAATCATAGCCGAAATCTCCGGCGGGCTGTACGCCTTGCCCTGTACTTCCACCCAGGCATCGCCATTGCTGGCGCGCACCACTTTGTATGGCACGAGCCGACGGTCACGATCTACTTCAGGATCATCGTATTTGCGACCCATAAAACGCTTAATCGAATAAATGGTATTTTCAGGATTGGTGATAGCCTGACGCTTGGCCACCTCACCAACCAGACGCTCACCAGTTTTCGTGATAGCCACCACAGAAGGAGTTGTGCGCGAACCCTCCGCATTGGGGATAACGACAGGCTCGCCGCCTTCCATCACTGCAACACACGAGTTTGTGGTGCCTAGATCAATACCAATAACTTTTGCCACGGTTGCCTCCTACACAAGAATCTATGTTTTCCGTAGGGGCGTGATTCATCACGCCCTGCCTGCATCCATCACGCCCTGCATCCATTATTCCCGGCATTTATCACGCCCTGCACCCATCATGCTCTGAGAGCAGAGCGGCGGGCAAGCAGGGCGTGATTCATCACACCCTACCTTATTCATAACCATAAACATCTGCTAATAGCTCATTCATTACCTGCGCCATATAACGCACGACCGCAATCGCACGCCCATATTGCATGCGTGTCGGGCCGATCACGCCCAGCAGACCACCCACCTTCCCCTCGCGCCCATAGCGCGCCATCACAAGGCTCACATCCTTCATCTCATCCCACTGGTTTTCGCCCCCGATGATGACCTGCACGCCATCAGAGGCACGCAATTGCGAGGCCAGTGCGGGCAGGAAGCGGTTCTGCTCCAGCACTTCCAGCACCTTGCGCACCCGCTCGTTGCGCTCCTCCTCCGACCCCATGCGGCTATATTCCGGCTGCTCCAGAATATTCAGCACACCCTCACGATAGAAGATGTCGCCCAACAGATCACCGTGCTGCTCCAGAATATGCACAATCGAGGTCGCAATCAGACGCTCTAAGGGCGCAAAATCGCGCTCGACGAGCAGTTTCTGGATCGCTGGCGCGTTCTGGCCCTCAAAGATGCGGTTCAGGCGCGTCGTGATCTCGCTCAATTCCTCCTGCTGTACCGGGTCTTCTAAGAGTAAGCGCTGCTGTTTGACGGTGCCATCTTCCAGCACCATCACCAGGTACGCCGAGAAGTCCGATATAGATAACACTTCAAAGTGCTTTAATCGTCCCTCAGCGGCGCGCGGCGGCGTCATTACAGCGGCGCTATGCAGCAAACGCGCCATCACCGACGCGGTCAGACGTACCCACTGGTCTAATTGATCCTGCACCTGGTAAAACTGGTGCCGAATCAAACGCTGCTCGTCGAGCGAAAGAGCGGACTCTTGCATGAGATGCTCGACAAAATAGCGATAGCCGAGGTCCGTAGGCACACGTCCAGCAGAGGTATGCGGCTGATAGATCAGGTTGATCTCTTCCAACCCGGCGAGTTCATTGCGCACCGTCGCCGAGCTGTAGTTTAACCCATACTTGCGCACGAGAGTCTCCGACGCCACAGGCATTGCGGTGTGGACGTATTCTTCCACCAGGGCGCGTAGAATCTGTTGCTTGCGCTGACTGAGTGGTATCATCTCCTTGCCGTCCCTCGTCCCCGACGCAGCGTCAGCCCTGTGACGACACAGGTTAGTCGCTACGCTAGCATGATACAACGTTTGTCAAGTTTGATTGCTAGCACTCTCACCATGAGAGTGCAAATACAGAATAGCACTCAGCGAGGGGGATTGTCAAGAGCGTGGGAAAATTGGGGCGAGTATCATACCGTTGCGCTCGCCCTGCTGGCTCAAACCGATTGGGCAAGCTGTTGTAGCTGTAATATACTATGGGGGAGAACGAAGCAAACTTTGGAGGAGGTCAAGCGATGATAGAGGAACTGCGCCATGCTTTTGAGCTGGCACAGCAGCAACCCGAAGAGATGCAACGCTATATCGCGGAACTCGTGACCCAGGTACTGAGCAATGAAGAAATCGAGGTTACCCGCGAACTGGCTGCCGAACTGGAGACGGCGCGGGCAGAGATCGCTGCTGGCAAGGTGCGAGACCACGAAGACTTCCGACGGGAACGCCAACAACGCGAGTAGCATGCGTGCCTTACCGCATTCTGATCACGAAACAAGTGGAAAAGCAACTCAACGCGCTGCCGCAGCAGATAGTCAATCGTGTTGATCAGCATATTGAGGCTCTGCGCGAAGATCGCGGCCCTTTGGCGTCAAGAAATTGCGCGGTTACGCTGATATCTATCGCGTGCGTGTGGGCAACTACCGGATCATCTACACGATTGATGACCACGCTCAAACAATTACGCTGCTAACGGTGGATAACCGGAAGGATGTATACCGATAAAGTCAGCTTTTTCGTAGCAAAACCCTGCCCTGCAAAACATTGACGGATACCCAGAACAATTGGAGCAAGAAGCGTTTTGACAGCCCTCACATTTCTGCTACACTTTGATCAGCCACGCAGCTATTCACGTAAAAAACAGCGAGGTACAAATATAATAGATTGTTTATAAAACGTGCTACCTTACCTGGAAGAGTTTCCCCCGGAAGTAGAAGAGGCGGTTATCTATATTGAGGCTCTGAGGCACACGTATGGAAGCGCATTACCAAGCATATTTCTTGAGTATATACAAAAACGCCGTAGAAGATCAAAAGTAATATAATCCGATCCTCTGCGGCGTTTCTGTCATTTATAGACGATTATTATTCATCCACCCTGGTGCCCTCCACCATTACCCTTCCCATTGCCTCCGCCCGGCGTCTGTGGCGGCCCTCCGGTGGGTGGATTGCCTCCGCCGTTGCCATTACCTCCGCCGTTCCCGTTGCCCCCACCATTGTTAGTTGGCGTGCAGCTCTGCCCCCCATTATTGTTGTTATTGCCCTGATTGTTCGTGCAGGTCGTGGTGACGGGTGCGACACCGCTCTGTTGTGGCTGCTCGTTATCCAGCATCCAATCAACATTGCCGCTACCCATCAGACCATTGTAGGTGTTCGTCGGATACTGGCCCACGCCTGGCGGAACGGGAAACTGTTTATCTGTATAGTGCAGCGCCTGCACATCCTGCATATCGGTGCAGGGAATACCATCAGGGGCCGTACTGGTGGTATAGTCATAGTTGCACTGACCTACCAGATTCTCGATGACGCTATGCCAGATCGGCGCAGCACCCGTAATACCGATGGTGTGGTTTGTCATCGGCTCATTATTAGCATTGCCCACCCAGACACCCACAACCACATCCGGCGTGTAGCCGAGGGTCACGTTATCCAGAATATTTGTATTGGTAGCATCGCTGGTGGTACCGGTTTTGGCCGCGACCTGCCAGGTGGTATGCGTCGGGTCCATATCCCAGAACGAGAGGACATGGTCAGGCCAGAATTCAACAGCACGCGCATTTTCGTCCGCCAGCACGTTCGTCATCAGGTAGGCAATCTGTGGGCTGACGACCTGCGTGCCATTGGGATGGGTCGGGTCATAGTGATAGAGGTGATGACCGTAGTTATCCCAGATGTCCAGTACGCTGTGTGGTGGAATGCGCACCCCCTGATTGGCCAGCACCTGGTAGGCTCCGACCATTTGAATCAGCGGTATATCGGTTGACCCCAGCGCCAGGGCGGGACCGATGAACTGATCCATCGTCTCCGGCGGCAACTTTTGGGCCGCGCGCTGCCGATTAGCTGCCGCCAGGTCAGCGTCGATGGCTGTCACCCCGAAGCGACGCGCCGTGTTGATCACGTTATTGACGCCAGCGAATTCGACCGCTTTGATCGCCGGCACATTGAGCGAGTCTGCTGTCGCAGTGCGGATAGAGACATTGGTACCGGCAACACCATATTGACTATAGTCAGATGGCGTGTAGGCATTGGCGATGTCACTGCCGCCGCCATTAGGGAAGTAGGTCTTCGCGTCGGTCAGAATGATACCTGGGTACCAACCCATCTCGAAGGCCGTCACATAGTCGAAAATTTTGAAGGTCGAACCGGGCTGGCGGCCCAGGCCATCGGTCGCTACATTGTATTGTCCTTCTATTCTGGGATCGGTCGAGTAGTAGTTTGAGCTACCGTCCATTGCGATAATTTCACCTGTCTTGGCATCCATCACGACGACAGCAGCGTCATTGACATTATTCTCAGTATTGAGAGGCCCATCCTGGCCCGTAAAATACTGATACTCAGGCTGAGTCAAATGGCGAGTTACCGCCGCCTCAACGTACTGCTCGATCTTGGCATCGACAGTAGTGCGAATATTGAAGCCGCCGGTGATAAAGCGCTCTGTACCTACCGTCTCATCGCCATTGCCCAGCGCATCCTCGATCTGTGGGATGACCCAATTGACGAAACCTGGGGCGATAATCTTCTGCGTAAAGGGCGTGAAGGTCATTTTGGCCGTCAGCGCCTCGGCCTGCGCGATAATGGCTGGAGTGAGTTTGCCGATCCCCTGTACTGGCTGACCATATTTCATCATCTGGTGAAGGACATAGTCCTGTCGGCTTAAAGCCAGGCTGCGGTTATATTTACCGAGCGTGGGATCATAGGAGACGGGGCTTTGCGGCAGACCGGCCAGCAGCGAGGCGCGCGCCAGCGCCATCATCGGGTCAGGCTTGTATTTCTTGACGACATTGCCGTTTTTGTCCAGATAGACCTGCGAGGGATTATTGCAGCTTGCAATCTGCGGGCAATCCAACAGAGCAATGCCCGGCACGCAGCTAAACACGCCCTTATTGAAATCGGTATTACAGACGGGCTGAAGTTTGAAGTACTCCTCAACCGCAGCTTCCACGCCCAGGTCTTGCGAACCAAAGGGCGAGACATTCAGGTACATCTCCAATATCTTCCACTTGGGGTACTGCTGCGTCAGCCCAATTGCCAGCGTCGCCTCAGAGATTTTGCGTTGCAGGGTATCTTGAGCATCATTGCGCAAGTTTTTGATGAGTTGCTGTGTGATAGTGCTACCGCCGCTCTGAATATGATGCGTGGTAGCATACTGGAATGCGGCGCGTGTGATGCCGTTGAAGTCTATACCGTCGTTGGTCCAGAAAGTTGGGTCTTCCGCCGAGGTCATGGCATAGTCCATCACCTGAGGGATGTACTGATAACTCACATAGGTTCGGCGGCCACCATCGCTATAGGCATTATACAGCAGAGTACCATTACGGTCATAAATACGCGAGGTCTGCGGAATCTGCTGATTGGCCAGCTTTTGCAAAGTCGGCAACTGGCTCTGATAGTAGTTATACGCATAGGCCGCACCTGAAGAGAGCAGAATGATGAGCAGGCAGAGGATACCAACCAGCACGCCAATAATAATGCGCTTGCGCCTGGGATTCTGACGGCGCTGGCGGCGCTGGATGAGGCGCAAGGGACGCGAACTCCGCGCGGGCGGCCCTCCTTGTCCGGGTGCAGTGGGTGATGGGGCCTGGGCAAGTTGCTGCGAATTGTTTACTTGCGGGCGATATGCCTGCATCGGTGGCAACGGTGCCTCGTAGCCGGCCCGATGCGCGGCCATCATCTTGCCCGACCATTGCTTGACCATTTGCCACGAATTAGCCAACGGTTGGGCAAACGGTTGAAAGCTCTGGGGCCACTGGCGTGGAGCTTGCGGTCCCAGCGGCATCGATGGATGTTGTCCCGGTTGTGGCTGTGGCCCTAGCGGCATAGAAGGGTGTTGCCCCGGTTGTGGCTGTGGCCCTAGCGGCATAGAAGGGTGTTGCCCCGGTTGCGGCCCTGGTGGCATGGATGGCCCCGGCGGCAGAGGGGAATAAGGATTATAGCTCTGGCCCGTGCCAGCCTGCGTTGGAGACCCCGCTGAATATTGCGACGGCTGTGAGGTCATCGGAGATTGCTGCTGAGGCGGCGAAAATGGTTGCTGAACACTATCCGGTTGCTGCTGGCGATATTCACGGAGAAGACTGCCATTGCGAGAGGGCGCATTTATATATACAGGTTGATTTGGATCAGGTTGTTGAGGTGGCTGTTGATTCCACGTATTACTCATAAGCACTTTTCCTCTTTAAAATTAGAGTAAGTACACACATCACATGCTGAATACTCTATCGGTAGCGACGCTGGGAACCTCCTCACGGCGAGCAAAGCGTGATTTACCACACATCTGTAACTAAAGAACGCCATTGCTCACTTCTTTCCAGCATACACATCATTTCCATCAAGATATCCCCTTCCATCCACGACATCAGACACGATAGACAATAACTCCCCACGCTCCATTGTGCTTCACTGCTTGTTTTTACGGATGAGGAATAGCGAGATTAACAAACTGGCCTATTTGGGTTATGGTGGCGTGCCGTTTCGTCACAATAAACACCCACAGCCAGGCTGCGGGTGCCAGGCTGTGGCAAGAACTCAGGCTTTTTGTACAATAAAGTGGTGATAGCCGTCACCTTCGCCCTCTTCGATGACGGTGAACCGGGCCGCCTGCAACCAGGCGCGCACCTGCTCAAGACGGGGATAGTAGTGATAGCCCCCACTATGGGCATATTCCCCTTCAACGATGGGCAAACCCTGGCGTCTGGCCTCGGCCTGTGACTCGATGAGTTCGCCAGGGTCGATGATCTCGACGGTAAAATAGCAGTAGCCGCCGTTACGCAGGGCACGATGGAAATTATGCAGTACGAGCGGCCAATCCTCTGGAAAGATCATCTCCATCGCATCCACGCAGAGAATACCGTCAAAGGCTTCATGGTAGCTCATCTCTTGCAAACCAAGCTTCTCGGTTGGCACGCCGGGAAATTTAGTCTGCGCCTGCCGAAGCATCTGGCGCGATTGGTCGATGCCAAGCAATGTATAATGCTCCTGGGTATGCGTTTGATCATTCTTGCTCCCCAGGATGAAAGGCCAGTATTTGCCGGTGCCACAGGCAGCATCAAGCAAGGAAGCTCCGCCGGGTAAATAAGCCAGAAAATCTAGCAGGAAGGTACGATGTGAGGGATTGATGTGGCCCCAATGGTCATCATAATTGTAGGCATACATCGTATCATAGCGTATCTCTATCATGCGGCGTTTCTCTTTGAGCCATTCTGCTCGTCCTAGCACAATGCTGCTCCTTCCGGGCACCCTGTAACCATGCCTGTTTTTATGCTTAGCAAGCCAGGGATGTGTTCCTTTACTGAACCATCGAAGGGGTTCATGGGGAATACAGGGCGTGAGTACTCACGCCCCTTATCGCCAAAAATGATACGTATTGCAGAGGCCAAAACTCACAGCATGATACCCACACATAGCACCCACGAGAGATACCACGCCAACAGGTAGTGATACCCCTTGTGATTCTCATGCCTTTTATACTTCAATCGCCATCGCAACCGCGCCGCCACCGCCCAGGCAGAGCGTCGCCAGACCACGCCCACCTCCGCGCCGACGCAATTCGTAGAGCAGCGTGGTTAGCACACGCGCACCACTGGAACCGATGGGATGACCCAGGGCTATCGCGCCACCGTTGACATTGACACGCGACCAGTCCCAATCCAGTTCTTTTCCATTTGCCAGCGTCTGTGCAGCAAAAGCTTCATTGACTTCAATCAGGTCAAAATCGCTCAGTTTCATGCCGGTGCGTTCCAGCAGACGACGCACAGCGCGGGTTGGTGCCGCAAAGACATAGCGCGGTGTGATGGCGGCAGAGGCATAGCCGGTGATGCGCGCCAGAATGGGCATACCATGCGCACGCGCGAAGTCCTGCTCAACCACAACCGTCGCCGAGGCACCATCGCTCAAGCCGGGCGCGTTGCCCGCTGTGACCGTGCCACCCTCCTGAAAAGCGGGCTTCAGTTTCGCCAGCGCCTCTAACGAGGTATCAGTACGGATAGGTTCATCGGCCTCAATTAGCAGTGTGCCCTTCTTCTGCCGAACCTCAACCGGTACAATCTCTTCCTTAAAACGCCCGGAAGCGGTAGCCTCAGCCGCACGTTGATGGCTGCGTAAGGCGAAGCGATCCTGCTCCTCGCGCGTAATACCGAATTTCTCGGCAATGATCTCGGCTTCGTTGCCCATGTGGATATGCTCAAAGGCGCACCAGAGACCGTCATGCACGACGGCATCGATCAGTTCCCCGTTGCCCATACGATAGCCGGTACGCGCCTGCGCTAGCAGGTAGGGTGCGTTGCTCATGCTCTCCATGCCCCCGGCCACAAATGCCTGCGCATCGCCCGCGCGAATGGCCTGCGCCGCCAGCATAATGGCTTTCAGGCCGGAGCCGCAGACCTTATTAACCGTAAAGGCGGGCAGATCGTCGGGCAAACCGGCCTTGATGGCCGCCTGACGCGCCGGTGCCTGCCCTACACCTGCCGAGACGACATTGCCCATAATCACTTCATCTATCGCCTCCGGCGCGATCCCCGCGCGGTGTACCGCTTCACGAATAGCTATTGCACCCAGTTCTGGGGCGCTAAAGCTGGACAAACCACCCAAAAATTTACCGGTCGGGAGACGCGCCGCCCCCACAATCACGGGAATATGTTCTGTCATTTACTGTTCCCTCCGTGTTGTCACGCCATCGTGAAACATATTTCACGTACAAGAACCTTCTCTCCGTATTGTATCCGTTGCACATGGATCGGGTCAAACATTGCCGGATATATCCATAGGGGCAGGCGACGGACTGTAACAAAAGAAAGCCGGAATCTCGCCGGGTTGGAGATATATCTGGTTCTGCCTGTTGATCGTGTCAAAGACGGGGCAATCTGGTCCGGGATCATATCCATCCACGCGCTCAACACGATCAACAGGCAAAAGGAGATAATAATTTTTTCACCCACAATCAGCGATCTCGTAGGGGCGTGATTCATCACCCCCTGTTTATCCGCCAAGCCGCTCTCAGGGCGTGATTCATCGCCCCCTGTTTATCCGCCAAGCCGCTCTCAGGGCGTGATTCATCACCCCCTGTTTATCCGCCAAGCCGCTCTCAGGGCGTGATTCATCACCCCCTGTTTATCCACCGAGCCGCTCTCAGGGCGTGATGAATCACGCCCCTACGGGGAAAATTTATCATCTCCGTCCTTATGGTTTGGCGGGCAAGGTACCCATCTGGAAGCCGGGGGGGATACTCATGTCCCACATGGAATCGGGTACCTGCGAAGGGTGAAGCATCTTGAGGGTTTGATAGACCGGTGCACCACCGACATTCAGCACATTGACGGGCATGTAATCCTTGTCCAGCAGCATGGTTAGGTTGTTGGAACAGAGGATGCGATAGACCTGCTGCCCATCAAACGTCATTGTGCCCTGGTAGGCCGACGGGTTGGCGCGCAATTCACGCTTCAGGCTATTCAGATCAAAGATCGATTCGTCAACGGCCCAGTTGCTGGCATCCCACTGCGCGATATGGTGCATCATATCCAGGCCAAGCGCATCATGCGTATCGCTAATCATCACTACATCCAGCGAGTTGTCCATCACCGTCTCAACGTTCATATCGTGATTGCTCATATTATAATAGGTGATGGTACGATACTTCTGCCCCCGCTTATCCACGTTATTCTGCACTTCGTATAGCACGTAACTGGTCCAGGTCAGGCTGGCCGGAAGCAGCAAGGTTCGCTGGGATGGAGAAGCTTGCCGCGTGAAGTAGAGCGTGGCAAAGAGTACGGCGGCAATGATTGCCACTGCCGCGATTAAGCCACCGGTGCGCACAAGGCCACGTGGCCTGGAAGCTCTAGCTCTGATAGATGGTACCGGCGATGCCTGTAGCACACGCGATGCTGCATGTGCTGGTTGTAGCGATGCCCCCTTGCCCTGACTACGCGCCGCAATTGCCGCCATCACGGCCTGATCCACGCGCGCAGAGGGTGTGGAGATCGGCAAACTGCTCATGGCACGGTTCACGTTCTCGTACAGAGAGGCTTCCGCCCTGCAAGCAGCGCAGACACGCAAATGTCGCCAGACCTGTGCCCGTTGCGTCTCATTCAGATCGGCCCAGACACCCAGGTACAGACGGGCAATATAACAGGTTTCACGACCGATTACTTCAGGAACAAGTAGTGGTGGAAGATGGGTCTCGTTCATCGGACGTTCTCCTTCTTGCCAGTACTATCCTGACTGATACGCCGGTACTGCTCCGCAAACATCTTCTTAGCGCGCGAGATGCGGGTCGCGGCAGCGTTAGGTGAGATGCCGAGGATAGTGGCCACCTCTTGATAGGGAAGGCCCTGTGCCGCGTGCAGTACCAGTGCAACTGCGTACTCTGTCGGAAGAGCCTGGAGTGTGTGCCGGATATGTTCGCGTTCGGCAATCTCTGGAATACCGCCGCTGTTAGCCAGCAGCGCGGACATGTCGTCATTTAACATCGCGTCGCCCTGTTCCTCCTGGCGATTGCGCACAGTCAGGGGCCACCAGGAGATGCGTTTGCGACGACGCAAAATATCAACACACAGATTCGTCGCAATCCGATAGAGCCAGGGGGAGAGATGCTCGCGCTCGTGCAAGCCATCCCAGGACAGGCAGGCGCGTACAAACACCTCCTGAGTCACATCATCAGCATCTTCTTGATTGCCAAGCAAGCGATAAATATAGGAGTGGATGGGACGCCGGAACTGCTCGTAGAGCGCGGTCAGCGTCAGCGCGACATCATTGCCCGTTGTTGCCGCGCCGGATTGCGCCGTGAACCTCATGCGATCTGCACGAGAAGACTTTCCAGATTTATCCCCTGTCATGCTAGCCAATCTATCCTCTCTTCGTTGGCCCATTCCCGCCTGCAAGACGCCTTCCGTATCTCCCACCTGCAAAAGCGAGGCCGGTGATAACGTCTCCTCCACACGATACCTCTTCTGTCCTTGCGCCTGTAGTATACCAGGAATGACAACAGAATAGAACATAGTAGCCAGAACCTCCACCATCCAGGGATTGGATAAATCAGATTTGTTTCACATAAGCATTCACCTCCATAGCACGAACAGGCCCCGCGACTTTTACACCTCCCTTTCAACACCGTAGGGGCGTGATGAATCACGCCCCGACCGTGATTCATCACGCCCCGACCGTGACACATCCTGTACCTGTGGGTTATACCAACCGACCGAATCATGCCGACCGGCCAGCGTGCTCTTTACGCACACAACACGATTCACGGGTGGGGCGTGATGAAGCGTGATTCACATCTTACATCTTTTGCTTATTATTCATATCAATTGACCAGACCATGCTGACCCGCCAGCGTGCTTTTTCACACACACAACACGATTCACGGGTGGGGCGTGATGAATCACGCCCCTACGGAACGAGGGGAGCTATTCCAGCGCCTCAAGTAGCATGTCGCCTTCTTCGGGGCTGATGCGTCCCTCGGCGATCATGCGCAAAATGGCTTCGCGTTCCTGCTCTGTCGTGGGCATACGCTGAGCCTTCGGCGCATCATCCGGCGCAACCGGCACTTCCGGGGCCTTGCGCTCCTGCTGCGCCTGGGCCGAAGCAGCATTCGCGTCTGGCGTAAAGGGCGGTGGGGGTGTGGGCGGCACCGACATTTTAAGATTGCTCAACGCCTGCTCGACCGCCTCCATGGCCCCCTGCACACCCTCAGCGGCGGCGCGCTGAGCCTGCTCGATGATGCGGCTCAGGCGCTCCTGGTCAAAGCGCCACTCACGGTCGTTGATGCGCACGCGCACCTGAGCGTGTGGCCCCTTACCCTTCTCTTTCATCTTGCTCTTCATCCTACTATGCCCAAATTCGCGCTCGAACTGGCGGCCCATACGCCCAAATTCGCGCTCAAACTCACGGCCCATGCGTTCAAAATCGCGGCCCATCCCGGCGAAACCGGCGGCGAAGTCGCTCCACGCACTGCTGCTGCTACTGCTGCGTGGCTCTGCATTGCCCTTAACAACCAGATCACCACCAACCATGAGTTCGAGCGTCGCAGCCCCCTCGCCATACACCAGCGCGACCGAATTGCCACGCGCCGCCGAGGAGAGCGAGCGTCCTTTGATACTGCCACCAACCTGGGCGCGCACCGCGAGATTAGCCGCTTCCGGCAGCATCACAACCGCATCTCCGCCAACATTTAGGCGTGTTACGCTGCCAGCCGGAAAATCGGCCTGGAGTGTGAGATCACCACCAATATTACCGGCCTCGATGCTGCCTTGCACGCCGCGCAGGCTCGCATCACCGCCAATATTGCCGAGATGGAGCATGCCACCAATGCCGTTGATATTAACATCGCCACCTATGTGGCCGAGCATCGCATCACCGCGTACATCACGAATATCGCAATCGCCGCCGCTATTGCCGACGCGCACCACCTGCGCTCCAATGATTTGCAGATCACCGCCAATATTGCCCACTGCAAGCACAGCGTTCGCGCTCTCACGTATGACCGTATCGCCACCAACGTTATGCACTTCCAGACTGGCCAGGCCGCTCGCCACGAAATCGCCGCCAACATTCTCGATGGTTGCCGCACCATTGTCGCTGAGGCGCAGTTCGCAATCACCACCGATGTGACCGAGCGTAGCCTGACCCGCATCGTGAATTGCCAGATCACCCTCTACCTCGCGCAGTTCTACACTGCCAGCGATAGTGTTACAAACGGCGCTTCCAGCGATATGCTCGATATGCACACCTGCCCGAATATCACTCAGAGCGACATCTCCTGCCAATTCGCCTCCCAGCACGTCACCATTGATCCTTTCAATATGTACATCACCCCCAATATCGCTCAGTTCCAGTTGACGCACCCCATCAACCCTGACATCGCCGCCAGCTTCGCGGATGCTCACCATCATCTCAAAAGGCACATGCAGCAAGAGCGCCTCATCGCACTGCGCGATATGGAGTGTATCTCCCTCGTGCTGAAAAATAGCCGGGGTATTTTCTGACTCTACCCTGATCGTTTGCTCACTCCAGCCACGCACAACCAGATCATCGTCAAGCTGCGTCAGCACAACATGCTGAATATCACCGGCAGGAAGTTGTTGTTGAAACATGCCTCTCTCCTTTTTTCGTCAGTAGTATGTAGCCCTTTGTGGATACTATGCTCTCTGTGAGACTCAAGAACTCAGAACCGCTTTACCGTTCAACAAAGATTTCAACGCGCTCGCCGCGCTCCAGGTCTTGCAGGTCCAGCATGCGCCCACCCGCCCCCTGCTCAATTGCCCCTAATAGTTCATCCAGCGCATCTTCGTCTACGTTGGGGATGAGGCGCAGGCCCAGGCGCGTGCTGACACGCAGCAGTTGTAGTGGCAAACGGGCATGCAACACCAGGGGATGTCTGCGCTCATTGAGGCTGGTAGCACGCACAAGTATCACAGGGTCGCGTCTGCGCCCGCCCATCCGTGCGGCTGTATCCAGTTCACTCAGAGCATCCAACAACTGAGCCGCCTGCTCCGCCGTGATTTGCCCACGCTCGATCAGACGCAGAATGCGGTCGCGCTCATCCTTTTCCTCGCTCATGGTCTAAGACCCCTTTAGCATCTTCATCGCCTCTTCCACCGTGATCTCCTTCGCAGCCAGCCGATCCAGCACAGCGCGCCGGTCAACGCGCCCATCATTCTCCGGCGTTCCCCCCAGCGCCGTGACAATCTCGTCCAGACGGCTACGCGCAGTGTTATAGGCGATGTCCAGTTCAGCCGCCAGCTTCTGAATGTTGCCGCGATACTTGACCATCAGCTCCACAAAGTCAAGCTGCTCACGGCTCAGGCGGCCAATCCAGCCCAGGCTAAAGCGGCCCTCTATCACAACCCCGCTCGCCGGGCATTCCAGCCGCGTTACAATCAGTTCCTCGCCGCTGACCGGATCTCGTGTAATCAATGGATACATACCTTTCTCCTTCATAGCACCTTCCTTCATTTCAAGGGTACCGTTGCCCTACGCATCACTTGTTCGTCAGAGAGAACAGGCTCAACCTGTTGCAGGCGCGTACCTAACGCGACCAGAACGAAACCCAGCAACGCAATGACATGGCGCACATCACCATCCAGGCGATCTGCATCGGCAGCGGCCAGCCGTGCCAGTCGCTGCTGCTCCCGCTCGGCCAACAACGCCTGCTGTCGTTGCTTCAATACCTCTTCCCGTAAGAAGAGATGTGGTCCCATCGTAATCTCCTTTCTCGTGCGAACAGCATGTCCTTTTTTGTTCATCTCTTTAAAATTTTCTATATATTTGCTAAATTTCATCAATCACATGGTAATAATAGCATACCAATTTGAAAAATGCAAGCTCTCTGGTAAAAAAAATTATCAAGATGGTGATTTTTACCAATTATAGTCAGGTGCTTAAGTATCATAGTGAAGACTAATCGATGTGTTACAATTGTTGACAATACATCAAAATTAGGATGGAGCATGTATGCCGGAACCACTCGTTATATGTGATAATCTGGTCAAAATTTACAAAGTCGCGGACCTGGAAGTGGTGGCTTTGCAAGGATTAGACCTGGAGGTGCCCCCTGGCGAGATGATCGCCATTGTGGGTGCCTCCGGCTCTGGCAAAAGTACGCTGATGAATATTTTGAGTGGCCTGGATATTCCCAGCGCCGGTCGCTGCATCGTCGATGGCTATGACCTTACGCGCCTGAGCAGCGCCCAGCGTATTCATTATCGCCGCCACATCGTCGGTCAGGTCTGGCAACAGAGCGGGCGCAACCTGCTGCCCGAACTGAGCGCAGAGGCCAATGTTGAGTTGCCACAGATGCTCTGCGGAGTCAGCGCCGCCGAACGCACGCGCCGCGCTCACGCACTACTAGAACTGGTCGGCCTCAAGGGCATGGAGAAGAAACGCCCAACGGAACTGTCCGGCGGCGAACAACAGCGCAACGCCATCGCCGTCGCGCTGGCGAACAACCCCAAATTACTGCTGGCCGACGAGCCGACCGGCGAACTGGACTCGGTAACGGCGGGCGAAATCCTGCACCTGATGCGCACGCTTAATCAGCAATTAGGACTCACCATCATCACGGTTACGCATGACCCTACCATCGCCGCCGAGGTAGATCGCACCATTGCCATCCGCGACGGACGCACCAGCACCGAGACGGTACGCCGAGAAACCGTGCTGGAGAGCGTGGAGGCGCATATGCTCGCCGGTAGCGCTATCATTGGTCTACCCACCGAGACGCACCGCGAGTCCATTCTGATCGACCGCGCCGGACGCCTGCAATTGCCCAAGGAGGCCATTGAGAAGCTGCCTTTCAACGGACGTGCCGAGGTGCGTATTCTGGATGATCACGTCGAAATCTGGCCCATCGGAGTACTGACAAACGGCAACGGGAAGGGAGCAGCATCATGACGACGCAAGCAGCAGTGACTACCATCGCGGAGGCGCGAGGGGTGACGCGCGACTATCGCACCGGCGGAGGAGTGGTGCATGCATTGCGCGGCATCGACCTGAAAATTCTGCCGGGCGAGTTTGTGGCCTTGCGTGGGCGCTCCGGCTCCGGCAAAACCACCCTGCTCAACATTCTGATCGGCCTGGATGATCCCACGCAGGGGCAGGTCTTTATTCTGGGGCATGACCTGGCAAAGATGAGTGAGTCTGAGCGTGCCCGCCTGCGCCGCGAGAGCATCGGCATGATGTTCCAAAACGCACACCTCTTCCCCTCGCTCACCGCACAGGAGAACGTGGAAGTCCCACTGCGCCTGGCACGGGTAGACCCGGCAGAGCGCACGCGCCTCTCCATACAGGCGCTGGAACAGGTGGGGTTGGGCAAGCGCGCCCATCATCGCGGCCTGGAACTCTCCGGCGGAGAGCAACAGCGGGTAGCCTTAGCACGAGCGCTGGTGCATCAACCTCGCTTCATCGTAGCCGACGAGCCGACGGGCAACCTGGACTCGCTGACCGGGCGCGAGATCACTAAACTGCTACGCGACCTGTGCCACAACATGCAAGTTGGCATGCTGATCGCCACCCACGATCCCACCATCGTCGAGATGGCCGACCGCGTCCTCAGCATCCAGGACGGACACATCGTAGGAATATGACCATTTTTTGCAGGGACAGCAGGACTTTTTTTGTAGGGTTAGCCGCTATCGTCGTATAGCCTCCCGCCTGCCCTGGGTTGCTGGCTACAAACGATGATGGCTTCCCCCAATGGCGCGTCGGCAGACAGACCGCTTTTTGTGATACGATAGAAGTCGGTGTCTTATTGCACAGGAGCTTCTATGGGTATCTTTTTCGGCCTTGCCTCTGCGCTAGGTTGGGGTATTGGAGATTTTTTTGCCGGTTACTCCACACGGCGCGTCGGCGTCTATCGCACTATTTTCTTCTCGCAAATCGTTGGCGTGGTAGGTCTGAGCATCTACCTGCTCATGACGGGGCAACTACTGTATCTGTGGCAACCGGTGTATCTCGTACCCTGGCTATGGACGCTGGTGGCGGCATTGCTCAATATCGGTTGCGCATTCCTGTTCTACCGCGCGTTCCAGGTGGGCACACTGGCGATTATCTCGCCCATTGTTTCCAGTTACGCCGTTGTCACCGTCATCCTCTCCGTGTTGAGCGGGGAAACATTGAGTCCGTTGCATACGCTGGGCATCACCGCTGCCATGATCGGCATTGTACTAACAGCGACACCGCTGGACCTATTGATGAAGTTGAAGCAGCAACCGACCCGGACGGATCAACTTCCAGTTACCCCCTACAATCTCTGGCTGCACCTGGAGCGGCGTTTCTCGCCGGGCGTCCTGCTGGCGATCATCGCCTCTATCGGTTATGGCGTTCTTTTCTGGCTGCTCGGCTTCCATGTCACGCCCTTTCTCGGCGGCATCGCGCCCGTCTGGCTCATCCGCCTGAGCGCCATTGTGATATTGCCCTGGTTGGCGCGCCCGTTAGGGCAGCGTCTCAATCTGCCACGAGGACGCGCCTGGCTGCTGTTGCTTGGTGCAGGTACCTTTGACACGCTGGGCTACGTCGCCAATACGCTGGGGCTGGCGACGGGTCAGGTAGCCATCGTCAGCGTCTTCGCCTCCTTCTTCAGCGCCGTAACCGTGCTACTGGCCTGGATATTCCTGCACGACCGCCTGAGCTGGAACCAGTGGTGCGGCATTATCTTCATTTTCCTCGGCATCGTACTGGTGCATATGTGAGCAACAGACACACGCAGGTGAGGCCATCATTATTTTGCTAAATTGCATCCTGGTGGCTATTTTTCAAGCAAAGCAGAGAGGCATCCCTGATAGGTAGGGATGCCTCCGTGTGCAGTATTTAGAGAGCGAGAAGTGTAGTGATACCCCTTGTGGATGTCACGTTTAGTACTCAGGCATGGCCGGAGCGGCGGGTTTCTCTTTCTCTGGAATGTCGGTGATAAGCGCCTCGGTCGTCAGGATCATCGCAGCGATGCTGGCGGCGTTCTGCAAGGCGGAGCGCGTCACCTTCGCCGGGTCGGCGATACCGGCCTCGAACATATCCTCATAGCTGTCGGTGAGGACATTGTAGCCGATATGCTTATTATTCTTCTCCTTCTGCGCGCGGCGCACGCCATCGACCACCACCGAGCCATCCTTACCGCCGTTGGCGGCCAACTGGCGCAGCGGCTCCTCCAGAGCGCGGCGCAGAATCGCTACACCGGTCGCGGCATCACCGGTCAGATGCAGATTATCCAGGGCCTCGGTCGCGTTCAGCAGGGCCACACCACCACCGGGCACCATACCCTCTTCAACACCGGCGCGGGTCGCGGAGAGCGCATCCTCAACGCGGGTCTTGCGATACTTCAACTCAACTTCGGTACCAGCACCGACCTTGATCAGCGCTACGCCACCGGCCAGTTTCGCCAGACGCTCTTGCAGCTTCTCGCGGTCATAGTCGCTGGTGGTTTCTTCAATCTGAGCCTTAATCTGACGGATACGTGCCTGAATGTCGGCGGGATCACCACGGCCCTCGACAATGGTGGTATCTTCCTTATGCGAAATGACCGAGCGAGCGGAGCCGAGGTCTGCCAGGGTCGCGCTATCCAGGCGGCGGCCCATCTCCTCGCTGATGACCTGGCCACCGGTCAGAATAGCGATGTCGCGCAACATCTCCTTGCGGCGATCACCAAAACCAGGAGCTTTGACGGCTATCACATTGAGGATACCGCGCAACTTGTTAACGACCAGGGTCGCCAGCGCCTCGCCATCGACATCCTCCGCGATAATCAGGATGTCGCGCTTGCCTTGCTGCACCATCTTCTCAATTACCGGCAGAATATCCTGCACGGCACTGATCTTCTTGTCCGTGATGAGGATATAAGGATTTTCGAGCGTGGCCTCCATCTTCTCCGTGTTGGTGACGAAGTACGGCGAGATGTAGCCCTTATCGATCTGCATACCTTCGACGTACTCGGTCTCGAAGTTGATGCCGCGTGACTCCTCAACCGTGATGACACCATCTTTTCCAACGCGCTCCATGACATCGGCAATCAGATTACCGATAGTCTCGTCGGCGGCAGAGATGGAAGCGATTTGTGCGATGTCTTTCTTGGTGTCAACCGGCACAGCCTCGGAGCGGATGTACTCCACGACGGCCTCGGTAGCGCGGTCGATACCATACTTCAACTGCATGGGGTTCGCACCTGCCGCCAGGTTCTTCAGACCCTCATTGACGATGGCCTGGGCCAGCACAGTTGCGGTGGTTGTGCCATCACCGGCCACATCATTGGTCTTGGTGGCAGCCTCTTTGAGCAACTGCGCACCCATGTTCTCAAACGGGTCCTCCAACTGAATCTCTTTGGCGACGGTGACGCCATCATGCGTTACAGAGGGAGCGCCGAACTTCTTGTCCAGGGCAACGTTGCGGCCCTTCGGGCCAAGTGTCGTCTTGACGGCGGTAGCAAGAATATCAATACCCTTTTTCAGGGAGCGACGGGCCTCTTCATCAAATACAAGCTGCTTTGCCATTGCTTTTCCTTCTCCTTACACGATCTATCTCTACGAGCCGATCACTAGCCAATCACAGCGAGAACATCGTTCTCTTTGAGAACCAGGTACTCTTCGCCATCCAGCTTGAACTCCGTGCCGCCATACTTGGCGAACAAGACGCGATCACCTTCGCGCAGGTCGAGTGGTACACGCTCGCCATTATCGAGCAAGCGCCCACTGCCAACGGCAATGACGGTGCCCTCCTGGGGCTTCTCTTTGGCAGTATCCGGGATGACGATACCGCTCTTCGTCACTTCTTCTCTTGGGGCAGGTTTCACGACCACACGGTCGCCAACAGGACGAATCTTTGTCACGGCTAAACACTCCTTCTTACCTGTAGAGATGTATGTGTTTTACACGCAATCGTTGCCACGATCAGCCGCGCCATTCTGCTGCGACCCTTCCTGTGCAACGTCGGTGCCGTAGTAAATGACGCCTGAGATGCTGACCGAGCTATACTCGGAGTAATCGCAGTTGCAGGGACCGCCAGCCGCACAGCCCGTGCAGCAATAGGTCTTGCCCTGCACTACGACAGGTGGCCAGAGAATATCGATATCGCAGTTTGCACAGCGCAACGGCACCTGCCGCCGGGATGCAGTTCCATCCTTCATACCGGTCGGGGTGCTGTGCAATCCAGATGGATATGATTGTGACCAACGATCCTCTGCGTACATATTCTCTTTGCCTTGTTGACCTGCTTCATACCTCTCAGTCTCCGACCACTAGTATGCCACAGCTACTGTTAGAGACACGTAGGAGATATGTTAGAAGTTTGTTAGAATCAGCATAGGTAAACCAATCGCCTGCATATGCTAGAATATGAGAGAGATATTTTCGTCGGCACCAGACTCACCCGCGAGGATGCCAGAGGGAGTTTTCAGAAGTATGCCTTATCTTGCAACAGTCAATAAACATCACTACCGTATTGAAACCCATGAGGAGCAGCAGAGCGTCACGCTGGACGGCGTGGTACACGCGCTCGACTGGCGGCAACTGGCCCCCCTGGCGGCGGATGCGAAGGGCAATGTCGGCGTCGGCGGTCACTATAGTCTGCTCATCAATGGTGCCTCATTTGATATTTTCGCACGTCGCATCATTAAGCCAGACGAGCAGGATAGCCAGACCTACGAGGTACAGATCGCCGGTCACCGCTTCGAGGTCAAGGTCGAAGACGAACGCGCCAGGCTGCTGGCCGGTCTAATCAAAGGTAGCGGCACCGGTGGCACGGCCAGCGTCTACGCACCCATGCCAGGGCTGGTAGTGGGCGTGCCGGTTGAGATCGGCCAGAACGTCAACGCGGGCCAGCCCGTGCTGATCCTCGAAGCCATGAAGATGGAAAACGATCTCACCGCCCCCATCTCCGGCACAGTCAAAGAGGTGCATGCCCGCAAAGGCCAGGCCGTTGAACAGGGAGCGATGCTGGTCGTTATAGAGGCCCAGGAAGAATAAGTATGGTTGACCGCAGGAACTCGATTGATCGAGTTCCTGCATATATTTTATGCGCACCCGATTTGTAGCAGGCCGGTCTTGCAACAATAGTTCGGGTCGGGTGCGGCTGGCTGCGGGACATGGATGACTTGCGAGAAGATGTCGTTATACATGGCTGTCACCATTGGGCCGACATCCTGGCCACCATCGCCGCCATTCTCACGCATCGCCACGATGGTCAGTGACGGAAGTTGAGCGGGATTCGTGGCATAGTAGGGGGCCTGCGTAATTAACCATGCCTGCGCAGGTGTCCCCGTATCACTCACCTGCCCCGTTCCGGTCTTGGCGATAATCGACCAGGGCGAGGTATAGAGCTTGACCGGCGTCAGCGAGCCGGAACCGCAGCGCACTACACCATACATGGCTTGCCGCACATCCATCGCCGTCTGCGCCGAAATCTGCTGGCTCCCCAACGGCTGCGGCGACATCTGCACCAGCACATTATGATTGGGATCAACGATCTTCTCAATTAATTGCGGTTGCATCATTTGCCCACCGTTCGCCACCGCATCGTCAATAAGCGACATCTGAAGCGGAGTCATGGTATCGAAACCCTGCCCAAACGAGTCGGCGGCAAGCTGGTTGGTTGCCAGTGGCTGACCATTCTTCCGCACATGGCTGACCACAACAGGCAAATTGTCGAAGGGAATCTGCTTCCCGACATAGAAGCTATGGGCATAGTTCAGCCAGGTCTGCTCGCCGGTCTCAACACCAATTTGCGCGTAGATGATGTTATCCGAATGGGCAAAGCCATATGCCGTTGTCACGGGAAAATGAATGGTATAGCCCTGGATGTTATTGCCGACAGGCCCAAACGCCTGCCCATCAAAGTAAACCGGCCCTAGCGCCTGCTGCTGACTAAACTCCTGATTGAGCGTGGTATGTCCCGAATCAAGGGCCGCCGCCAGCGTCATTGTCTTAAACGTTGAGCCGGGTACATAGCTGCCCTGAATGGGCCGCTCCAGCAGCGGCTGGTCCTTATTCTGTACCAACTGGTTGTAATAGGAGAGATTGCCGGTGGCAAGCTGCTGTACCAGTTCATTCGGATCAAAACTGGGCCGACTGAGCATGGCAAGAATCTCACCGGTATGCGGGTCGGTAACGATCACCGCGCCCCGATTCGATGGGAAGGCATTCACATTATCAATGAGGGCCGGGGTATCAAAATCCTGATTGACGATGCGCTGAATGCGTTCGTCTATCGTCAAATAGATATCATCGCCCACCGGCGGCCGATGTAGTGTCTGATTGATCACATTTTTCAATGCTGTCATCCCGACCTGACCATCCAGATAGCTATTATAGGCAGCTTCAATGCCGGTCGCCTGATAGTTCGGGCCAGCATAGTAGCCGATCAAGCCTGCCAGCGAGGGGTCGGTATAATGGCGCACATAGCCACAACCCGTCGCAGAAGGCGTGGAGTAGGCCAGCAAGACACCATTGCGATCAAAAATTCTTCCCCGCACCGGTGCGTTATCCAGCAGGCATTTCCGCCCATTATGGGGATTATTCACGACTTGCTGCGCTACCACCACCTGCCAGTAGACAAGACCCACGCTCAAGGCCGTGAAGCAAGCCAGAAACAATAGAGCAAGCCGATAGACGCCTCTTTTTACATCCATAATACAGACCCTTCTCTTGTGTTATCCTCAAAAACCTTTAGCACATAAGATCATCGTAGCACTCCTGCTTTTGCTGTGCAACATATAGAACGCAAAAGGGCATATATGAGATACAAACCGCATTATTGATGAGATTATGGAACATCCTTTGGATGGTAGACAAGGCATCGCCCTGCCTTGCGTTCACACACATCTGTAATCTATGATTAGGTAGGGAGCATCCTATTTTGGAGCTAGTTTCTTGTATGATGTTTATGCAGGACACATACTTTATTCAGGAGGTGAGCGCCGATGCTCAAAGATACGCTGTTGTATCTTGCTCAAAACGAACAGATACGCGATTTTGTTATTCATAATAAAGCCACCAGAAGCGTCTCGCGGCGCTTTGTGGCGGGCGAACACCTGGATGAAGCGCTGCTAGTCACACGCACGCTCAATCAGCGCCATATTCAGGTGGCGCTGGACCTGCTCGGCGAGAACGTTACGGACGCAACGGAGGCCCGGCAGGCGGCCCGCAATTACATCGCCGCGCTCGACTGTATTCACGAGAACAACCTTGATGCCAATATTTCTGTCAAACTGACCGCGCTTGGCCTGGATATCGCGTCAGAGTTGTGTGAGCAGAACATACGCATGATATTGGAACATGCACGCGAGCAGAACATCTTCGTCTGCATCGACATGGAGGGGTCGGATTATACGGAGCGCACAGTTGAGTTGACCCTACGCCTGCACCGCGATTTTCCGCTCGTTGGCACCGTCATCCAGGCATACCTCTACCGCAGCAAAAAGGATATTGAGCGTCTGATCGAGGAGAGCGTGCGTGTGCGTCTGGTAAAAGGCGCGTATAGAGAACCGGCCTCGCTGGCCTACCAGGAGAAGAAGCAGGTAGACCAGAACTATGTAGAATTGATGCACATGCTGCTGGCGCGCGGCAATTTCCCCGCCATCGCCAGCCATGACGAAGCGATCATCGAGGCCGCACGCAGATTTGTGCGCGATCACGGCATCAGCAAGTCGGCCTTCGAGTTTCAAATGCTTTACGGCATCCGGCGCGACTTGCAGGAAGAACTGGTGCGGCAAGGCTATAATATGCGTGTCTATGTGCCCTACGGTACGCAGTGGTATCCCTACCTCATGCGGCGCATGGCTGAGCGTCCCGCCAATCTCATGTTTGTTATGAGCAACGCGCTCCGCTAGGCCCATCCATCTCCCCTTCCATGCGAAGGGGGAGATGGATAGGATAATCCTGTAGAGATTGTGTGTTAGCGCGCGCGGCGCAAGGCTACTATCGGGTCGAGGCGCGAGGCGCGCACGGCGGGATAGAGGCCGAAGACGATGCCGATGAAAGCGGAGACGGCAAAGGGTAGCATGAGCGTCGTTGGTGTAATGACCAGCGGCACTGTGCCACCGCCGTTGCGCGCCAGCGCCGCTATAATCAGGTTAATGGTTAGCCAGCCGACAAAGATGCCGAGCAGCATACCCAGGATACCGCCTAAGAGCGATAAGACCAGCGCCTCAATCAAAAACTGGGTGCGAATATCGGCGCGGCGCGCACCAATAGCCAGGCGAATGCCGATCTCGCGCGTGCGCTCAGTCACGGAGACCAGCATGATGTTCATGATACCGATGCCGCCGACCGTCAGCGAGATGGCGGCAATGCTGCTCAATAGGAGCGCAATAGCCTGCGTCACTTGCTGCGATTGCTGCAAAAGCTGCGCGGATGTAATGGTCTGGAAGTCGTCGGGAGTGCCTTTGGGAATATGATGGCTTGACTCCAGCGTGGTTGTGATTTCCTGCACCACCAGATTGATGTTATTCTGGTCGTCCACATCAATCACAATCTCGCTCAGATAATTGGTATTCGCCAGTCGGATCATTGCCGTTTGATAGGGAATGAAAATCACGTCATCCTGCCCAAAACCGCCTTTAGGGGCCAGCACACCTACCACACGGAAAAGCTGATTGCCAATCCGTATCTGTTGACCCACCGGATTTACATTGCTATTGCCAAACAGGTTTTGTGCCACCGTATCGCCCAGCACGGCCACCGGCTCCGCGCCCGCCTGCTGCTGCGTAGTAAACCAGAGGCCATCGAGCATCTGCCAACCCTGGATGGTTTGCAAGTCTGTACTGACCCCCTGCACGCGCGTATGCCAGTTCTGGCTCTCAAAAACAACCTGCATATTACCGGCAGAAACTATCGGGCTGATTGCCGAAACATGCGGCAACTGGCTCAACAGACGCAGATCGTTGAGCGTCAGCGTCTGCGTGTTCTGTTCCGTGACACCACGGGTGTTCTGCGACGAACCGGGGGCGACAAAAATCGTATTCACGCCCTGGCTGGCAATAATGTTCGTAATAAAAGCCGCCACGCCCGATGTTAGCGTGAGCGAGCCGATGACGGCGGCTACACCTACCACAATGCCCAGCATCGTCAGGAAGGAGCGCGTGCGATTGGCCCAGATGGCGGTCAGCGCGCTGCCCATGCTTGTACCGAGCGAACTGCCACGTTGATAGCGTTTGCCACGCAACTCCCTGAGCAGATTCTGAACCGGTGCCTCGCCCGCTATCGCACCATTCTGGCCGGATATCGGCGGAGAGGTGGTAGTCTGCGTCGCCGTCCCTGCATGCACGCGACTCGTCTGCGGCTGTAGTGAACTGCTCATGCACTTACCTTCCTTTACTCTTCAGTGCGAATCGCTTCAATCGGGTCCAACCGAGAAGCGCGAATCGCGGGATAGAGGCCAAAGATCACCGCGATACTGGCCGAAACGACAAACGGCAAGGCCACCGATGTGGCGGTGACGACAAACGGCAAATTTGCTAGATGCGTCACGATCATGCCGACCAGCAGGCCCAGCCCCAGGCCAATCACGCCACCGACCAGACAGAGTACCAGCGCCTCGATCAAAAACTGATTGCGGATGTCGCCGCGTGTGGCCCCAATGGCCATGCGAATGCCAATCTCCCAGGTGCGCTCGGTCACGGAGACCAGCATGATATTCATGATGCCGATGCCGCCGACCGTCAGTGAGATGGCGGCAATACCGACCAGCAGATAGGTGAGTATCGCCGTCGTCTGCCCGATACGCTGCAAGATGAAGGTAAAGGTCGTCACCTGGAAGTCGTTGGTCGCGCCACTGGCGATATGATGGCGTTGTTGCAGCAGGACGGTGATCTCTTGCGCCACCTGATTAACATTAGCCGGATCATCCACCTGCACCTGAATCTGGTCAACATAGTTGGTGTTGTTCAGGCGAATCTGCGCCGCTCTGATCGGCACGAAGATCACGTTGTCCTGTGTGAAACCGCCGCCCTGGGGGGCCAGCACACCAACAACACGAAATGTCTCGCTCCCGATGAGAATCTGCTTCCCAATAGGATTCGCGCCAGAGGCATCGAAGAGACTATGATAGACTGTAGCGCCCAGCACGGCGACCGGTGTGCCGAACTGCGCATCGTTCGCGCTAAACCAGCTTCCCTGTGCAACTGTCCAGTTCTGCATACTCTGCACCTGGGTATTGACGCCCTCAATGGTCGTATTCCAGTTCTGACTACCGTAAACCACCTGCGCGCTGGTATCAATGAAAGGGCTTTCGGCCTTAACATGCGGAAGCTGACCTATCGCTTCAGCATCCTGCAAGGTCAACGTGCTGAGTGTCCCGCTACCTTGCGAGACGCCATTGCTCTGCGCCGTGCCGGGGCCAACTATCACCGAGTCGCCCAGGCTGGCTACCTGCTGGCTGACATACGCACTCGTGCCCTGCGTCAGCGTCAAGGCTGCGATAACTGCCGCTACGCCGATAAAGATACCTAGCGCGGTAAGCAAAGAACGCATGGAATTGGCGATCAGCGCCTCGACCGCACTACCGAAATTCGCCCCCAGCATGGAAAGCGGGCCGCGCTGCCAGGTATGCTGACGCATCTCTTGCAGCAGGCTCTCCAGCGGGGACGGCTGTGGCGGCGAGGTGAGTGTCGCGGTTGATGACTGTATCCTGGCCGCACCATTCGCCTGTTGAACGGTCGCGGGCGGGCCTTGCCTGGGTGTGCCTTGCAGATTGACGCGGCGCACAGGCGGCTGAGTTGAACGACTCACGGTTGCTGGCCCCCAATCTGCGCCGGTTGAGCCTCGGCCTGCGCATGCAGTTTGTTCCATTCGTCAAGCGCAATGCGTCTGTTTGTCACCACCTCATCGCGCACCAGGCGTCCATCAAAGAAGGAAACCTGGCGTTTACCGTAAGCCGCTACATTGAGGTCGTGCGTCACCAGTACAATTGTCAGGCCCTGCTCGTTCAACTCTTGCAGCACCGCCATGATCTCGACGCTGGTACGACTATCCAGGTTGCCGGTCGGCTCGTCGGCCAGCAGAACCGCCGGGCCATTCACCAGCGCACGCGCAATTGCCACACGCTGCTGCTGACCGCCGGAGAGTTCCGACGGCTTATGGTGCAGGCGATTCCCCAGGCCCACCAGGCTCAGAGCCTTACGCGCCCGTATCTCGCGCTCGCGCGCGGGCACTCCGGCATAGATCATCGGTAATTCAACATTCTTTAAGGCAGAGGCGCGACTTAACAGATTAAAGCCCTGGAAGACGAAGCCGATCAAGCGGTTGCGAATGTTCGCCAGCTCGTCGCTGCTCATCTTACTGACGAGGCGACCCATCAGCCAGTATTCACCGCTGGTCGGACGATCCAGACAGCCAATTAAGTTCATAAAGGTGGATTTGCCAGACCCCGATGGGCCTAACACGACGACAAACTCGCCGGGATAGACTTTCAGGGTGACATCGCGCAACGCGGGTACCAGCGTCTTGCCCAACACATAGGTCTTGGCCAGGTGCCGCACGTCAATGACCGGTTTGCCTTGCTGCCCACTCGTGATCGTGATGGTCTCATCGGCCTGAGACGCGACCGTATTGGTCGCATGCGGCACGGTGGCCTGTTTCGTGATGTCCGTCGGCACAGGCTTTTGACCAACTGCCCATTCAGGCTGCGTTGGCTGCTCATCAATGGTAGGCGGTATGCCAGGACTCATCGGCGATGGCCCGCGCTGTGGTGTCTTTGCATCCTCTGTTGCCATGTTCCTGCTCTCTCGATTTCAAGAACCGCACGTACTATTGCAACCTTCTTCACGACGTTTGAAGCATCTCTCTCTGTATTATACAGTCAGCATGCTTCTCAGGTTGCAAAATCCCGTAGGGACATACTGTATCACGCCCACCACGAGATGATGAATTTTCACATCTGACATCGGCAATGGATGACCCCGTAGAGGCGTGCTTCATCACCCCCTGGAAATGCATCGATGGGCAAGCAGGGCGCGATGAAGCATGCCCCTCCTCGTGTTGATTGGAAAAGATCATCATCCCGTCCCTACGAATCTCCATCTCGCTTAGCCGAAGAGACCGCTTCTGCTGCTGGTAGCGCTGCCGACGATGACCGTTTCGCCGTTTGAGAGGCCACTCAGAACCTGGTAGACGGTGCCATCGGTATAGCCCAACACCACCGGCTTCACCACAAGCTGCTTCCCCGACTGCTCCAGCACATAGGCGGGCGTCGGACTCTCCAGGGCGATCTGCGGATTCTGCTCCTCAAGCTGGATAAGCATCTGCCGCGCCGCCGCCGTCGCTTGAAACGCCTGCTGCGCGCTGATCAATTGCCGCCCGCCGGTTGCGGTCGAAGCAGTAGCGGCCAGACGCGCGAAATTAATGGCGTTGACCGGCAAGAGCAACACATTGCTCAGGCTCACCACCGTGATCGTCGTATTCGCCGTCATGCCGGGCAGCAGCTTCGCGCCTTGCAGGTTGGTCATATTAATATCAATATAGACGGGATAGGTCACGACATTGGAGACGGTCTGGCCATTGGGCGAGATCGAGCTAACCGTGCCGCTGAACACCTGACTGCCATAGGCATTGACGGTGAAGGTCGCCGGATCACCAATTTTGAGGTTAGCCATGTCGGCCTCGTTCACATCGGCCACCACCTGCAACGAAGAGGTATCGACGATCTGAATGAAGGTTCCACCACTCGCGGTGGTGCTGCTGCTACCGGTAGAGACGCCAGGCGTCCCCCCTACAGTACCGTTAATCACCGTGACTACCCCATCATGGGGGGCCGTGAGCGTCGCCTGTTTCAGATTGTCCTCTGCCGTCTGCAACTGCACCAGTGCGGTCTGCAAAGCGGCTTGCTGACTTGAAACCGTTCCTTGCGAGGTCGTATTCGTACCATTCGCATTCGCCTCTGCCTGCGCCAGCGCCTTCTGATCTGCCGTGACCCTGGCCTGTGCCGCCGCATTATTGGCATTCGCCGTGACCTGCGCCTGGTTAAGCGCCTGCTGATCCGCCGTCACCTTCGCCTGCGCCTGCGCAATGGTCGCATTAGCGGTGGCCTGTGTCTGCTGAAGCGCCTTCTGATCTGCCGTGACCTTCGCCTGCGCCGCCGAGATAGCAGCATTGGCGTTAGCCTGCGCTTGAGCGAGCGCCTGCTGATCCGCATTCACCTTTGCCTGGGCCTGAGCGTTGGCGGCGTTGGTGCTAGCCACCGTCTGCTGATACGAATACCACGCCGATTGGCAGGCTGCGGGTGCCGTCGATGGCGGCTGCGATGGCGGTGTGGTGGCAAGAGTTCCACAAGCCTGTTCATATGAATTAGCCGCCGACTGCAACTGTGCATTTGACAGAGCAAGCGTATTATTCAAGGCGGTCTGGTCATTATTGAGCGTCGTCTGTGCAGCATTAATAGCCGCTTGCTGCTGCTGCTGGGTATTGGTAAGTGCCGTTTGATCGTTACTGAGCGTCGTCTGTGCGGCACTGATAGCAGCCTGTTCCTGTGTCTGCGTGTTTGCCAGCGCCGTCTGGTCATTATTGAGCGTCGTCTGCGCCGCCGCTATGCTGGCCTGCGATTGCTTCAGTGTATTTGCCAGTGCCGTCTGATCGTTTGCCAGCGTTGCCTGCGCTACTGCTACGCTGGCCTGCGTCTCATTCTGCGTAGCCGAGAACGAATTTTGCGAGTTCTGCAAGCTAGTTTCGGCAGACTGCACCGCTGCCTGGGCCTGATTGACGGCATCTTGCAGCGAGGTCGGGTCTAACTGAGCCAGCACCTGACCCTTCTTGACCGTCTGGCCCACGGACACGTCAATGGATTGAATTTTCCCCGACCCAGTAAAGTTGACATCATAGACACCACTTTGAAGAGGGCCAGTGGCGCTAATCGTCAGTGCTAAATTCCCCTGCGTTACCTGGCTAAATTGATATGTCACTGCACGCGGCCGACGTAACAGCGCAAAAACAATGCCTCCAAGCAATATGATGAGTAAAAGAACGGCGATACCTATAATGGGGCCGCGCCGCCGCCACCAGGGACGCGGTTGCAGCACGGCATCGAGATCGGCATCATCATTCGTCCCAATAGATAATAATGGTGGAGTAGGACCTGGCATTTGTTGTGACATACAACATGCTTCTCCTTTTTCCACTGTACGTCAAGCAGGGAGACGAACATATATTAGTAGTCATAAAACACAGAGATACAAATATATTAAGATAGGCCCCTACTTAACGATACAGATAGTTAGAACAGCCATAACAATTTTTAAAGACGGAAAAACAATGTTTCCATATATCCCGACTCTAACATAACACAAAGTCAGCCATTTGGAAATAGCAGTATGCTATAAGTACCAAGCGACCGGCTTTATGCCAATCCCCCAGGTGATGAGCATGGCCCTGGCCAATAACTCCTCTGCCGTCCAGTATACCTCTACGGCAGTGAAAAATCATGAAGATTTTGTAAAGAAAGCTCTGTTTTTCGGGTTGATGGCGGTGGATAGAGAAGGACGGGCGGATGCTTGTTGTTCCCCACCCACCGCTATCAACCCAGAAACCTTTATTCATCGATGCCGCGCAGCAGCGCATCGAGCAGCGCTTGCTCGCCGATAGGATGTGCCGTCTCCGCGTGCTGCTGGCGCAGTTGGAGCAGGCGAATGAGCAGCACGAGGTAGCGGCTGATGGCCTGCTCACATTCGCCCGGTTTGAGCGCCTGTGGCTCATGGGCATGCAGCAGCAGGATGATGCGCTCTTCTAGCACGTTCAACCATTTCTGGCTACGCTGGACAATATCTTGCTGGCTCTCCTGGGCCGTGAGATGGTTGGTAGAGGTTATATGCATTTCTGACATGTTGTTCTCCTTTTATTGTAGGGACCCTGTTTACCGCGTCCCTATGGGATTATGTTCGCTATTGTTAGCGCAGGCGGCGTAGCGAGACACGCAGGTGAGTTCCACCGGGGACGATACCGGCGGGTAAGACTTCGACGATTTCATATTTAGGTGCAGCGGCGACTGCGCTGGCACTGGCTGTCGTGGTATCGGCGATATAGACTGCGCCGGTGAAGTTGGTGCCGAGCGGGGCAATCAGCAGCGTATCCACGCCACGCGGCGCGGAGAGCGGGCTGACATCGTAGATGGTCGGGTCAGGGGCCATCTCAGGGCGCATGATAGCCTGAATGATACTATAGCTATAGCTGCCGCCAGCCAGATACACCACTACCAGCGAGCGCTGGCGCTGGGCGAAAGTCTGACTGATGACCTGCAAGATGTGCTGCACTTTTAGCGCATTAAGAGGCATGCGGCATCTCCTCTGCACGAATACGCTGCTGTTCTTCGTGAATATCAACCTCTTCGTTGGCAAACTGGAAGAAGAGGCGCATCGCGGTTTCGTCGCTAACCCAGCCCTGCTGTTTGGCGACCGTGAGGGCCGAGACGAGCGCCTGGGTCGCACTGGCCAGCATCTGATGGTCGGCCACATCGATCTGCGGGAAGATCACGTCATAGTGCAGGTCGCATTGCGGCGGCAGACGCCGTGCCTTGCGCGCTTCCAATAGCACGCGGTCGAGAATGACGCGCAGCAATGAGCGCATGACAAGCTGCCGTCTTTGAAATTTGAGCAGGGTAGGCAGGCCCATCTCAGCGGCGGTTGCTCGATTGCCATTACTGCCATCAGCCAGGTAGTGTTCAGGCAATTGCGCGCCTATGGCTATCATGAGCTTAATGGCTCTACCATCCTCAGAGGCATCATTGGCGTTGATCTCCGGTTTTACCGCCGACCAGGTTTCGGCCTCGTTATGAATGATGACGCTGCCAGGTTCCGGCGGATAGGCATACTCCATCTTCTTACGGTCAATGGCCTTTTTATCGGCCCCTTGCAGGCGTACATCCCAAAGGAAGGCCGCCTTATATTTGTTGAGCCTCACGCGATCCGTTAGCCAGTCTTTATAGCGGCGCAGCCAGGGCAGCAGGGTCGCCAGATCGCTCTTGCCGCGCTTGGCGTTGGAGACTTTATTGATGCAGAACTGTACAACTTCGCTACCCGCCTTGAACCACTCACCCTCCATACTCTGGCGCGTCGGCGGCTGGATTGTCGCCAGGTTGCCGGGGAGCGTGGCGCTTGGCCCGATGGGACGGCGATGGAAGCGCAGCGGCGTCTCGATGTCGTCAGGATCGGTTTCGATCTCGTCGATCAACGATGGATCAATCTGGCGAATCTTGACACTGCCATCGTGTTTATTGACATAGAAGCGAATGAACTGCTCACCATAGAGGGCCAGTTCGGTGCAGAGGGCATAGATGCGGGTATCCATATGATTATCCACGTCATGCCAGAAGGCCATCAAGACCTGCTGCACGGCAGGGTCACGCGCCGCCACAGTAACGCCCTTGCCCAACACAAAGCTGGTCGTGGTTTCGATGATAGCAAAGGCCAGTGGATTGGCGTTATATGCCTCATAGCATGCATTATGCAACTCCAGATACGTTGAAGGTATAACATCTTTCTGGAACCAGTTGTCGGATAAACGACGCCAATAGAAATCTTCCTCAGTACCGGTGACGAAGCGCCCCCAGTACCAGTCCTCCTCGCTCGGACGCGAGGACATAACCGTAGGGTCAAGCTGTTCCTGCACATGCCGCGCTGCATCGGCGGCGGATGTTGGTGAAACAGCGGAAGAGGTAGCGGACGCTGAGGCGAATGTACTCAACCAGCGAAGAAAAGAGGGACGCATACGGAGAAACTCCACTTCTGCAATCATGGGGCAATAATATGGGGGCCATTGAGAGGGTTCGCGCAAGCGCCACAGTGGCATGCTTGTATGCTCGCTTGCATGCTATAAGTATACTCAACAAGCAAGCACACTGTCAAGGGTGAAGAGACAGAAGCAGGGCAAGGCTTCGCCCTGGCCTCCTCCATTATCCCAGGGCCACAGCTCTCCTTCGTCCTGCCTGCTCGTTCACGTGTGGAATGGCAACGTTACATGAAATGTTGAGCCGTGACCTTCCTCGCTGTCCACAGTAATCTGTCCGCCATGATGACGCACGATCTCAGAGCAAATATACAGGCCCATGCCCAGGCCGGGGAAACCTTTGTGTGTGGAGTCCTCGACACGGTAAAAGCGGTCAAAAATTTTGTGAAGCTGGTTGCGCGGAATACCGATGCCATAATCACGCACGCTGATCGTGACCGCATCTGCGCCGGGCTTCACGAAGACATCGACACGGGCGGCGGCAGGTGAATATTTGATGGCATTCACCAGTAAATTCGTCAGCACCTGATGCAGACGCTCTCTGTCGCCTTGCAATTCGTGGTGGGCTTGCCCGTGCAGCACAATCTTACAGTGGGGATTATTCTGTTGAATCGTCTCTGCAGCCTCAGCAATCAGGGTATCAATATCAAAGGTTTCCTGCTTATAGACCAGTTTGCCGGACTGCATCTTTGAGATATCAAGCAGGTCATTAATCAAGCCGGTGAGTCGATTGAGCTGCGTCTCCATCTTGCCCAACATCTGGATAGCATCATGCGCATCCTGTTTCTCAAAGCGTTTGCGCAGCAACTGTTCCTGCACCTTGAGCGTGGTCAGGGGAGTTTTGAGTTCATGACTGGCCATCCCAATAAAATCATCCTTACGCCGCTCAAGCTTTTTTTGTTCAGATATATCGAGCGTAAAACTGATATATTGTGCCGGGTCTTTTTGCAGTTCCACAATGCCAATCAAGGTCGGCACACGGCCCCCGTCTTTCCGTATGAATTCCTTCTCATAGGGCCGACATCGCCCATGCAAAGCCAGTTCCTGCATAGCCAGCTCATCCAGGTGACGGTATTCAGGCGGTGTCATGGCTTGCCAGTTCATGCGTCCTTGTTGCAGGTCTTCGCGCGTATAGCCCATCATCTCTAATAGAGCATCGTTGGCCTCCAGTATATGGCTCTGGTTGCTGACCATAATGCCGATGATATTGGCATCCATCAATTTTTGTGCGCGCAATTGACTCTGGCGTAGCGCCTGCTCCATGCGCTTGTGATCATCGATATCGGTACAGGTGCCAAACCAGCGCACAACCATCCCCTTGCTATCATACATAGGCATAGCACGCCCCAGAAACCAGCGATACGCGCCGGTAGACGAGTTGAATAAACGATACTCGATCTGGTAAGGCTCTCCGGTGCGCAACGAATGTTGCCATACCTCAAGCGCGTGCTGGAGATCGTCGGGATGCACAAAACGAGTCCAACCACCGTCACACGACTCTTCAAAGGTCGTGTGGGTATAGTCATACCAGCGCTGGTTGAAGTAGACGTTCTTGCCATCGGCCAGTGTGACCCAGACCATATGTGGCAATGCTTCAGACAACATACGAAACTGGGCTTCGCTCTCCTGCAAAGCTTCCTCGTTGCGCTTCTGCTCATCTATATCGGTACAGGTACCCAGCCATAGCACAATCGCGCTCTCAGCATTCCTCTGCGCTCTCCCCTCGCTCAGATGCCAGCGATAGATACCATCAGCACGCCGTAAGCGATGTGTCAGACGGATATCCTCACCACTCTCCGCTGCACGACGCCATATCTGGGTATATACATCTAAATCATCAGGATGAAGGATATTACGTATATTGGCAACAACTTCCTGCTGCGGTACACCGGTATACTCTCTATAGCGTTCATTCAGATAGATAAGCTGCCCCTTGCCATCTGCAATCCACACTTTCAGCGGCATGGCATCGGCAAAAAATCTCATATGCGCCACATCAACAGGGAACAAATGTTCCGGGTAGAAAGAAAAAAGCCCGGTCATGCGCCCACTTCCAATCCAGCGATACACATCTCTTATAAACTATATACCATGTTCATAGCTATACTATAGCACATTCATCAGTTCTATCGCAAAGCAAAAGAAATTATTTCTTCCTACCATTCCCAATATTCTGCTCAATTGATTCTAATACCTCTACCATTGCAAAAACGGAAGGAAAGCGTGATGCCGGACTCAACGCCAGTGCGCGCAAGATAACCCGCCCAAGCTTCGGTGAGAGTGTGGGCGAGAGTAGCTGCGGGGGAATGAGTTCCAGACCCGCGTCCAACCCTGATACATCCTCTGAGCCGCCTGCGACTCTCTTGCCATCTGCGCCCGCCAATGAGCCGACGAAAGAGAAAAGCTGGGCCGGGCGGCTCGTGGGCAAAGAAGAGGATGACTTTTGCCCTTCAGCAAGACGCCGGGCCGCCGAAACAGGGGCATAGTGTGTCAGCAATAAATACAGGATGGCTGCAAGAGAGTAGACATCGGAACGCTCATCAACGATGCCCTGCGCAACCTCTGGAGCCACGAAAGGATTGTCTTTATCCACGCTGGCGGGGGGAAAAACCTGCTGATGCAGATAACGCGGCGTCAGCCCACTGGCAGAGGGTTGCCAGAAGCAGGGCGCGGGTGGCCAGGAAGGCAGCAAGAGAGGTAGCCAGGGGACTGTATGGTCAATAGGGTTAGCATCGACCAGAATGGTACGCGGGGAGAGATCACCCAGCACCACGCCCAGGCGATGCAGACGCGCAACCATGCGGCATAATTGCGTCCCCCATTGCAGCGCGGTCACGCTATCTAACCATAGCGGCCAGTTCTCCTGCTCTTGTAAGAGTGTTTCCAGAACGACCGGTCGCACCCAATCGTCGCCGTTTTTGTTCTTGCTTTGTGGCTGTAACTGCATACAGTAATAGTAGCGCCCCCCCTCGCTATACCAGCGATCACCAGCGGCGGGTATATGTGATGATCCCGATACAACCGGTGTCATAAACTCTTCATTAATCGCCGTCTCAATCTGAGTACGCATAAGGGGGGATAACTCGTTACATAATAACTCACGAATCGCCACCAGTGGCCCTATCGCCTCGTCCAGGCTCTGCGTCACCACGCGCCGTCCCAGATAAAGATTGAGTCGTGGTCGCTGGTAGAGCAGGCGTATGATGCGATAGCGCCCACCCAGAATGAGCGCCCCTGCCCGAAAGTATGGCTGTGTCTGCGCCCGCTCATTACCTTCATTGCTCTTATCACTCCTCATCCACATGCTCCCTCACAAGGCAGTAAGATTATATCTCCTAATTCTCTATTATACAGATAGCCGCTACTGACGGTGAAGAGGTTTTTATTCTACAGGTAATAGGAGCTAAGCTCGGCTTTTCTGTTGACAAATTCTTAAAAATACCGTAGGATTGTTATAACGTTGAGCATCCTTTTGCTAACGACACCGTTCGTCGTGCTAAGAAGAACCAATAGTGTGCTTCTCTTCCCCAGAGAAAACACTATTCTGTTCGTAAGTGACCGCTTCGGCGCGTCCATTCATAACAAAAGGAGTTTTTTATGGTTTCACGTTCACGGAAGGGTCGTTCCTGGCTTCTGTGGTTACTGATCATCCCATTCATTGCGCTCCTCATCCCCCAGTTCTACAACTACAGCACGCCCACGTTTATCGGCATCCCGTTTTTCTACTGGTACCAGTTACTGTGGATCATCATTACCGCCATCTTGACGGCAGCGATCTATTTGCTGGGGGCTTGATGCTCGCCGACACTGCCTGAGCAGTAGTAGGCTTGTACGGAGTTGTACACAAAGTATCTACCGGAAAGGGAGAAGTCTGCAATGAAACTTAACCCGGTTGCGTTGAGTGTCTTTATCTTCTTTTTCCTGCTCATCACGGTGCTTGGTTTCGTCGCGGCCCGCTGGCGGCGCGGCAACCTGAATGAGCTGGCCGAGTGGGGTCTGGCCGGTCGTCGCTTCGGCACTGTTGTCACCTGGTTCCTGCTGGGCGGCGACCTCTACACCGCCTACACGTTCGTCGCTGTCCCCG
The DNA here is from genome assembly GCA_034436045.1 of Ktedonobacteraceae bacterium. GTDB lineage: Bacteria > Chloroflexota > Ktedonobacteria > Ktedonobacterales > Ktedonobacteraceae > H111-94. Next base: position 68,380 of record DAOTVZ010000288.1, read on the forward strand.
GTGCCGTCTTCGCGCAGGGCGCGCTCGGTTTCTTCGCCGTTCCTTATACTGTCCTCGTCTACCCCATCATCTTCATCCTGATGCCCAAATTCTGGTCGGTCTGTAAAGAGCATGGTTATGTCACTGCCGCCGATTTCGTGCGAGGCCGTTTCGGCAGCAAAGGACTTGGCCTGGCCGTGGCCTTCACCGGCATTCTGGCTACCCTGCCCTATATCGCGCTCCAGCTTTTCGGCATTGAGGTCGCCATCCAGGTCCTCGGTTTCCCGGTCGAGATTTCGCTGATCGTGGCCTTCCTGATTCTGGCCGCTTACACCTACACCAGCGGCCTGCGCGCCCCCGCGATGATTGCGATGGTTAAAGACATCATGGTGCTGATCGTTGTCTTTGTCGCTATCATCTATATTCCCATCCGACTCGGTGGTTTCGCGCACATCTTTGCCGCCGCAGGGGCCTATGTCAAAGCCAATAAGGCTGCATTCCCATCTTTCGTTGGCATCACCCTGACACCCAAGTTCTTTCTGGCCTACTCAACGCTGGCCCTCGGCTCAGCCTTCGCTCTCTTCCTCTATCCACATGCGCTAACCAGTGTGCTAAGTAGCAACAGCCGCGAGGTCGTCAAACGCAACACGGCCCTGCTGCCCATCTACTCACTGATGCTGGGCTTGCTGGCCCTCCTCGGCTACATGGCGCTGGCCCTGCCCAAGCCACCTGCCACCGGCAACGGTGCGGTCGTGACCTTGATCTCCTCGCTCTTCCCCACCTGGTTCGCAGGCTTCGCCCTGGCCGCCATCTCCATTGGCGCGCTGGTTCCGGCAGCCGTGATGTCGATTGCCGCCGCCAACCTCTTCACGCGCAACATCTATAAGGAGTACTTCCGTCCTAATGCCACCACGCAGGAAGAGGCACAGGTCGCCAAGCTTGTCTCGCTAGTCGTTAAACTCGGCGCACTGCTCTTCATTCTCTTCGTCCCCACTGCCCAGATCATTCAGTTCCAGCTACTGGGCGGCGTGTGGATCATTCAGACCTTGCCACCGGTCTTCATTGGCCTGTTCACCAACTGGTTCAATCGCTGGGCCTTGCTGATTGGGTGGGCTGCTGGCATGATCGTCGGCACGCTGATGGCTTTCGCGGGCATCATTAGCGGCACGGCGAAAGTACTTTCCAGCGTCTACGCTCTCGGTGGCATCCTGATGTATGCCGCCGTCTGGTCGGTGTTGCTTAACATCATTCTGTGCATCGTCCTGACCCCCATCTTCGAGGCCATCGGCGCGAAGCGGGGCACAGACGAAACCTCCGCCTCCGACTACGAGGCTCCCCTCGTCGAGCCAAAAGAAGTCGGACGCGAGGCACTCGGCTAAAGCTCAACGGACAACGAAAATGGTGCCTATCGTGCGCAATAGGCACCATTTTCGTTGTCCGTTGTTATGAGGCAGGCGTAATAGCAATCACGCGCAGGGGGCTACCGGAGCCACCGACAATCTTGAGCGGTGCGGCAATCACCAGTGCGCCCGTTGGCGGCAGCAATTCAAGGTTAATCAGGCTGGTAATGCCAAACTTGCCGTTGCCGTGCATGATGCTGTGATTGGGAAACGGTGGATCGAAGCTTCCCGCCTGTCCGGCGTCGGTGCCCACTGTTTCGACGCCTACACCCAGCACATCGCGCTCCTTCGCCAGAAACTCGGAGCAGGTCTTGTAGAAGCCCGGACTGTGCGCACCGTCCTCTCTGGCATTTAAAAACGATTCTTTGCTCGTGCGCTTGCTCCAGCCGGTGCGCAACAGCACCCACGCACCCGCCGGGATGCGACCATAAGTAGCCTCCCAGGCCCTCACGCGCTCGACCGTCAGCAAGAAATCCTCCGACTGCTGCACCTCAGCCGTCACGTCAATGACGCAGGCCGGGCCGATAAACTTGCGCGGCGGAATGGTATCGGTGGTATTGTTGGGCAGGTCTTTGCCGGTAATCCAGTGTACCGGCGCATCGAAATGTGTGCCGGTATGCTCACCCAGATGCATGATATTCCAGTACCAGGCCGGACCACGCTCGTCGTAGCGCGAAATCTCCGTCAACGTCAGCCCCGGCGATGGCGCGAAGATCGGTGGCAGATCAATTACCGGCGTGTCCGGCCCCAGCGGCGTGGTCAGATCAACCACGCGCAATTCACCACTGTCCAGCGCCTGTAACACCTGTGTCAACAATGTAGCCCCAATGCTCATAAAATACTCCTTTTACAAAATAAAACCAGATGTCCTGACACGAACGCACAATCGGCCTGCACCCATCACACGATTTTCGGTTGTTAAAGTTCATGAACGGCGGCGGGCCTCCAGGGCGCGTTTGAACTGGAAACGGTTTTCCAGCAGCGCCAGGTCCATGTGGAATGAGGTCGGCCCAACCGGCTCAACACGCGCGACCAGTGTCGTCAGTGCCTCGCCAGCGAGGGCCTGCGTGAAGGCCGACTTGAACTCATCAATGGTGCTGGCTTCCATGACGCAGGGAATGCCAGACGCGCGCGCAATGCCGGCCAGATCGGTGTGGCCCGCCGTCGCCGTAGGATAACCACCTACTGAGAGGAAGCTGGCGTTATCAAAGACGACGTGCAGCAGGTTGCGCGGGCTGTGCTGTGCCATCGTCGTCAGTGTACCCAGGTTCATTAGCAGTGAGCCGTCGCCGTCTAGCACGATTACCTTCTCCTCCGGTAGCGAGAGCGCGATACCCAGTCCCATTGACGAGGCCAGCCCCATTGAATGCTCCATATAGAAGAAATGAGGACGATGACCAAGCGCGTAGAGTTCGGCAGCGACCGCACCCATGATCGTCACGACGATATGTGGTTCTAACTGTGGATAAATGGCCGCCAGGGCCTCGGAACGCAACATTGCTTAATCCTCCCACAACAATTCACGCGATAACAGCACCGCGACGGGATGCAAGGCCGCGTTCGCCAGTGCCCGCGCCTCGCTCACGACGCGCTGCGCGTCGGCGGCGCGCGAGAGATAGCGATAGGGGATATTCAAGGCGCGCAGCACCGGCTCGGTCATCAGCCCACCCTGCGTCTGCCAGGGGTCGCGCTCGCCAAAATCGCCACGATAGCTAATCAGCATCAGCAGGGGAATCTTGTAGAGGAAAATCAGGGAGACGATGGGATTAATGCAGGCCAGCAGGCCGTGATTCTGCATAATCAAAGCGGCGTTGACACCGGAGAGGTACGCTCCCGCCGCGATGCCGACGCCCTCCTCCTCTTTAGCCAGGTGTACCATCGTCATCGTCGGGTCTTCTTCGATCAGACGCACCACCTGCACCAGCCACGTCTCCGGCACCGTCGGCACCAGCGTGACCCCACAGGCTTTCAGCGCCTCATACACAGCCCTGGAACCGGTCGTAGAAACAGGCATACGATAGCTCCTCTTCCAAGCAAAAAATAAGAGGCAATGGTTCTTTTCTATGAGAAGTATATCATATGGCCCCGTTCCGTTAGCTTTTGTCGTGCTTCAGATATTCCTCTACCAGCCAGAGAGCCTCGGTGCGCGAATGAATGGTGCCATCGGTCTGTGCTTCGGCGATCAGTTCCAGCAGCCGACCGATCAAAGGGCCGGGTTGCAGGTTGAAACGATGCATCAATTCGTCCGGTTGTAACAGGCGCGGCGGCATGATACTTTCCCGCTCGTGGATATAGCGCGACAGCAATAGCCGCACAGTGGCAAGGTGCCGCTCCCAGACGGACAATAACGGTAAGGGACCACGCATAGCGATATGATCGGCCAGCGAAACCAGCGCAACGGCAATACCGGTTGGACCAAGATCGAGGAAGTAGCGCCGGACAGCGCGCGGCGTTACCGTAGTGTGGCTTAACTGGCCAGGACGCATGTGATTCGCTACTACTTGCTGAACAAGCCGCTTATCCTGTGTGCTGGCATGAATACGCTGCATTACCTGCAACGCCAATGGCACGCCCGCCTGCGGATGCCCATAGAAGTGGATGCCATCGCCATCAACGGCGTAGGTTGGCGGTTTGCCGATGTCGTGCAAGAGCGCCGCCAGTTTCATCACAGGCGCACTGAGCATGCGGCGCGAAAAAAAGCCTTGCTGCTCAGAATCCAGCAGCAGCTTCTGTAGCGCGGCAAGATCGCCCTCCGGCGTCTCCAGCGGCGACCGATGTAGTTCTTCCGGTGAACGCCGCAGCGTTGCGGCCAACTGCTCCAGAGCGGCTACCGTCTCAATCGAATGATCAAAGACATCCCAATAGTGTAAAGTCGGTTGGGGCATGCCGCGCGCCTCCATAAACTCCGGCATCAGCGTAGTAAAGAGACCGAGCGTATCGAGATAGCGCAATCTCTCGGTCGCGCCTGCCGGAGCGAGAATGGCATACAACTCGTCGTGAATGCGCTCAGGGCCGGCATCCAGCAAAAGAGCCGCATCGCGCCGCATCCACATCTCCGTCTTCGGCTCGATGGTAAGCTGATAACGCATCTTGAAGCGGATGGCACGCAACAAACGCAAAGGATCATGCCTGAAGATGGCACTATCGACGGCACGTAGCAGTCGCGCCTGCGCATCGGCTCGTCCGCGCAGAGGATCGATATATGCACTCATGTCCGGCACGGTAAATGATTTCAGCGCCTCTACCAGTCGCTCAAGCGGTAACGCGACAGCATTGATGGTGAAATCGCGCAGGCGCAGATCAGCCTCAATTGTCTCGCCCTGCAACGGCGCAATGTCGAGTATCAGTTCTCCCGTTGCCTGTTTGAGTACCACGCGACTGGCCTTCTCATGCAAGTAGGCGTAATAACCGCCCAGGCGGTCTGCCAGGCGACGTGCCAGAGAGGCGGCATTGCCTGTCGTCACAATATCCCAATCAGTTTCAGTCTCGCCCAGGAGAAGATTGCGCACCGCCCCACCTACCAACCATGCTGCTCGTTGCTGCTCAGCAAAGTAGTGGGCCGCCTGTTCCAGCACATCTCTTGTTCTAGCATCTATTATCGCTGTACCATCATTCATAATTTTTTACATGACCTGCCGCTTGTGCGATCTCACCTATCGCTTTTCCTGATTCTATCACAGCCGTCCAGTCCTCTTGATTGTCTCTGCAAGATGAATAATAATGGTAGTAGACCTGATATCCACCAGGGGCATCACTACCTGTAGCGATCACCCCCTGCTCCTTGTCGAAGATATATGGAGTAGGAATTGCTGACAAATTGCGGCATAAAAACTAGCTTTTACGGGGTAAAGCTGCTATAGTGTACGGGCAGGGCAGAATATGAGCACTCTCTATTTTCACCTGGCTGCCCTGGATTGTACGCTTGTATGCTGGGAAGCAGAGCATGAATCAGAACTACGGAGCCTTGCGCGTCGTTCGTGTACGCCCACCCGCTAATGCGAAAGCGGAACTGCAACATCGCTATCCTACAGGCTGGCTACCGGAAGAACGTCTTGTGCATCTGCTGGTACGCCGCGAAACCACTATCGGGCGCGCCTTAAACAACGATATTATCCTGATGGATCCAACGGTTTCACGTGAGCATGCGCGCCTGGTTTTTGATGAGCAGGGTTGGCACATCATCAACCTGACAGCCCAAAACATCGTGCGCGTCAACGGTCGCTCTGTTCCTGGCGGTAGCAGTATGTCTATGCACCCACAAGACATCCTCGTGCTGGGAAGTACCATGCTGCAACTGATCGCGCCCCAGCAGAGCAATACAGTGTATACCAGCGATAACGGCACTAGCAATGGCCATACGCCCCCTACCGACTCAGCGGTACCCAATGCTCATGATACGGCTGGCTCCGCGCTCCCTCCTGCAGAATGGGGCCAACGCCCCTCCAGGCCCTACCCTTCCGTCCAGGCCCAGGGGATCATGCCGACTGACTCACAGCAGGCACCGCCCATAGCCCACAACGGGCACCAGGCACGCTATCTCACGCCCTTACCGGTACAACCTGATCCCGAATTGCGGGCCTATTCCTGGCGAGATGAGGAAGAGAATATGCTGGGCGCAGGTATCACCATGCAGTTCGCGCTCCCTCAGCAGATGGGTACACGCACCCGCTGGCTCATCGCCGGCGCAGGACTAACCATCTTGCTCATTAGCGCCATCATCACCATCGTTCTCAACAGCCTGGTGGGTATCTCAGCCTTCACACAGAGCGGCCCCACCAGCCTGCTAGAAGCGCTCATTATCCCCCTCATTCCTGCGCTGGGTATCAGTCTACTGGTTAACTTCATTGATCGCTACGAACGCGAACCCTGGTTTCTCCGTCTCGCCGCTTTTCTGTGGGGCGCAGTCATCGCCATTCCGCCCGCCGCTTTTATCGAGAGCTATATCGATGCCGCGATTCAGCGCGCGTTAGGGCCAGGTGCCGGTATCGTCCTCAGTTCATTTATGCACGGCTTAAACGCGGGTGTGACCGAAGAAACCATCAAAGGGCTGGGCCTCCTGCTGCTCTTTATCGTCTTGCGCGACCAGTTCGATAACGTGACCGACGGCATTGTCTATGGCGCACTGATCGGCGCAGGCTTCGCAATGGTCGAGAACTTCACCTATTTCGCGCAGTACGGCAAAAATTCGCTCGTTCTGCTCATCGTAGGCCGCGTCATCCTGGGCTGGCTCTCGCACTCCACCTTTACCATCTGCTTCGGCGCGGCGCTGGGCTATGTGCGCCACACCCGCATACGCTGGCGACAGATCGTCATTCCTTTACTCGGCTATTTCGCCTCCGTCAGCCTGCACACGGTCTTCGATGCCGTCGATTTCTACGCCGCCGCGATTGCCCTGGCCTCACCCAATAACACCAATATTGCCTTGCTGGCCATCATCGGCGACTACATTCCACCCTTTATCGCACAGATCGTCATTCTCTACATTCTTATTAAGGCGCTTGCACACGAGGCCGCCGTGATCCGCGAATTTCTGGCCGACGAGGTGAGTCGCGGCATTGTGCGCGTCAACGAATATGCTCTGCTACAAAACTCGTTTCAACGCACACGCCAGGAACGGCACATCTTACGGCAATACGGCTTCAAACAGTGGCGGCTTGTCAAAGAACTGTACCAGACCGAGATCGGCCTGGCCTTTCGCAAGTGGCACGTCAGCATGGGCGACAAGCCCAAACTGGGCTATCGCCAGCCCGAAGACGCCTACCGCCAGCGCATCCACCGTTTGCGGCAGGAGATCATGGCTAATGAGAGAAAAGTGGTTTTAAAAACATAGTGCTTTACTTGACGATGCTTTCCGTTTTTGGCCTGATGCGGGATGCGTGGGATCCGTGTGTCTGATACGCATAAGGGGTATCAGGCACACGGCATTAAGCTCATTACCCCACCAGTTCCGCTTTCCTTGCCAGCAGCTTATTGACGCGCTCCTCTTGCGCGGCCAACTTTTCGCGCTCCTTCTCGACGACTTCGGGTTTGGCTTTGGTCACGAAGTTTTCGTTGGCAAGCTTGCTTTGCAGGCGGGCCATCTCTTGACGGGCCTGAGCGATCTCTTTGTCCATGCGCTCAAGCTCTTTGGCGATGTCGAGCATACCGGCCAGGGGCAGGTAGATTTCAATACTCCCCGCCAGCAGGCTCATGGCCTGTTCCGGCTTACGCTCAAGCTCGACATAGAACTGCGGCTTCTCGGTGCGCGCCAGGAACTCGATCAGGGGGGCCTGGGCCTCGAACATGCTCAGGTCGTCGCCGACGGTCATTATTACCGGGATACGGCGGGCGGGATCGACATTCATCTGGTTGCGTGCGTCGCGGATGCGCGTGATGACCTCTTGCAGCAGGCCAAAGCGCCGTTCTGCGTCGTCGTCCAGCGCCTCGGTATTGGCAGTGGGCCAGTCTGCCACGATGAGGGCGGGCGCGGGCCACTGCGCTTTGTCCGGCACACTGATACTGTACAGGTGTTGCCACACCTCTTCGGTAACGAAGGGCATGTAGGGATGCAGCAGGCGCAGACTTTGATCCAGCACGGCGCGCAGAATAGCGGTAGTGCTGTGGCGTAGCTCCTCGTCGCCTTGCATCTGCACCTTAGCGATCTCCACGTACCAGTCGCAATAGTCTGACCAGAAGAACTCGTTGATCTGGCGACCGGCTTCGCCAAGCTGGAAATCTTCGATCAGGCGCGTCACGTTCTGCGTCAAACGTGCCAGTCTGCTGAGTATCCAACGGTCGGCTAGTGTGCGTGGATAGACGGCGCTAATCTCCGGCACGCCGCCAGTGACGTCAGCGGTAGTCATCATCACGAAGCGCGAAGCGTTCCATATCTTATTGGCGAAATTGCGATTACCGATGATGCGTTCCGGCACCAGCTTCATGTCGTTGCCGGGTGTGCTACTGGTTGCCAGCGTGAAGCGCAGCGCGTCGGTGCCGAACTCGTCCATGACCTCGATGGGATCGATGACGTTGTTCTTGGATTTGCTCATCTTCTCGCCCTTTGCGTCGCGCACCAGACCATGTAGGTAGATGGTATGGAACGGAATAGTGCCCAGAAAGTGGATACCGGACATCACCATACGCGCCACCCAGAAGAAGATGATGTCGTAGCCCGTCTCCATCACCGAGGTCGGGTAGTAGCGCCGCAGATCGGGCGTGTCGTTGGGCCAGCCGAGCGTGCTGAAAGGCCAGAGCCATGAGCTAAACCAGGTATCCAGCACGTCCTCGTCCTGGTGCAGATTGCTTCCCTCACACCTGGGGCAGACCGTCACGTCCTCGCGGCTGACGATCATCTCGCCGCAGTCGTCGCAGTACCAGACGGGGATGCGATGACCCCACCAGAGTTGACGTGAGATACACCAGTCATGAATATTCTCCAGCCAGTCCATGTAGGTTTTGTTGAAACGCTCCGGCACAATCTTGAGCAGGCCATATTTGACTGCGCCAATGGCCGGTGTCGCCAGGGGCGTCATCTTCACAAACCACTGTTTGGAGATCAACGGCTCAACGACCGTATCGCAACGCTGACAGCGACCGAGCGGCACCATGTAATCCTCAATCTTGACCACCAGCCCAAGCTGCTGCAACTCCTCCACGATCTTCTTACGCGCCTCGTAGCGGTCGAGTCCGGCGTAGTGACCGGCCTCAGCCGTCATCTTGCCATCGAAGCCAATGACCTGGACGCGCGGCAGATTGTGGCGATTGCCGACCTCAAAGTCGGTCGGATCATGAGCGGGCGTGACCTTGACCGCTCCGGTGCCAAACGAGGACTCCACCACGTCATCGGCGATGATCGGTATCTCGCGGTTCATGATGGGCAACAGCGCCTTGCGGCCCACGAGCTTTTTGTAGCGCGGGTCTTTGGGATTGACGGCTACGGCGGTATCACCCAGGATCGTCTCCGGGCGCGTAGTTGCCACACTGATATACTCGGTGGGCGCGTTCTCCTGATCGGGGAGCGGCACGAGGGGATAGCGCACATAGGTCAGGGTACCCTGCGTATCGACATGGTTCACCTCAAGGTCAGAAAGCGCGCTCATGCAACGCGGGCACCAGTTGATGATGCGTTCGCCGCGATAGATCAGGCCCTCCTCGTACAGACGCACAAAGACCTCGCGCACGGCTTTCGAGAGACCTTCATCCAGCGTGAAGCGTTCACGCGACCAATCGCAAGATGCGCCCAGGCGGCGGTGCTGATCCTGAATGCGGCTCTTGTACTGATCGACCCATTGCCAGACGCGCTCCAAAAACTTCTCGCGGCCCAACTGGTGGCGGTCGGTGCCCTCTTTGGCAAGCAAGCGCTCCACCACCGTTTGCGTGGCGATGCCAGCGTGATCCTCGCCGGGCACCCATAGCGTGTCATCGCCGATCATGCGATGATAGCGAATCAAGATATCTTCGATGGTGGCCGTAATGGCGTGGCCCAGGTGCAGCGCGCCCGTCACGTTGGGCGGCGGCATGCTAATCACAAAAGTTTTGCCGGTGTGCGCTTTGGGGTTGGGCTTGAAGTAGCCGTTCTCCTCCCAAAAGCGATACCACTTGCCCTCAACCGCCTGTGGCACATAGGCTTTGGGTAACGAGGCGGCAATGTTTTCGCTGTTCTTTTGTTGTTCTATCATTGCGTACTCCTATGCATAAAAAAAGCCCTTCCCGTCAAGGACGAGAAAGGGACTCGTGGTACCACCTTGTTTCAATCAACGCCCTATCATTATCCCGTTTATCCTGCTCATCATACAAAAACACAACGGCGTTGATTCTCATTCCTGGCGCTAACGGGCCACCCGTGAAAATTGCCGCGCCGATGCCGACACGGTTCCTTTTCAGACTCGCAGGCGACCTTCCGCGTGTCGCATCCTGAGTCGGCTTACAGCCGATGGCCGACCCTCTCTGTCAGTAGGACGCGCGTACTCCTCCTGCTCACCGTCACATGTACGTGAGTTGTGATTAACTGTAGTCTAGCGAGTATGCGATGGGTTGTCAAGGGCTTAATCGGTTATGGAATTATTGAGCATCACGGTTTGGGTAAGAAGTTCTGGTCGCCGAAGTTGCCGCCGAGTACGTCCTGAGAGGAAGCACCGAGCCAGCGATCCAGTACAGTGGCATAGACCGAGCGGAAGTCGGTGGTGTATTTCAGATTGCCATAGCTATCCAGGTTGGTCAGGCTGGATGGCTCACCGTAGATGCCGCGATTAACTGGATTGCCCAGGATGAACATGGGAGCGGCGGTGCCGTGATCGGTGCCCTGGCTACCGTTCTCCTCTACGCGGCGTCCGAACTCCGACCAGGTCATGACGACGACATTATCGGCTTTGTTGTGCTGTGCGAGATCGGTATAGAAGGCATAGAGACCATCGGCCAGGGTCTTCATCAGCGTATCGTGAGTAGTTTTCTCGTTAGCGTGCGTATCGAAACCACCGAGCGTCACGTAGCCGATACGTAAGCCGAGTCCCTCAATAATGGCCTGGGCCAGAATTTTGAGACCGGCGGAAAAGGAATCGGTGGGATACTGCACGGTCGAATGATACTGTGCAACAGCCTGGTGCAGACGGTTTGAGCCATCCTGGGCATTGAGGGCCGTCGTCTCCAATAGCGCGGCGTAGGGGGCAGTACTGGGATAGCCGTGATACAGGTTGAACAGCGCGCGCATGCGGGCATTGCCATCATCTTTATCCAGTGGATCGGGATAAACGCGATAGCTTTGCACATTGGCGATGGTTGGCACAGGTTTGCTGATTGATGAGAGGGCCTGCGCCGTCTGTGTGCCAATGTCCATGACCTGGAAGGGATGACCATCCTGATCGACCATGCCAGCAACGAGCTTGCTCAACCAGCCTGTGGTGCCGTTGCCGCTCAAGTCGAGGGTCTGCCAGATGTCCATGGCCTGGAAATGCGAGAGGCTTGGATTAGGGTAGCCGACGCCTTCAACGATGGCTAGATGGCCCGCGTCCCACAACTGCTTAAGCGGAGCCAGATTGGGATGCAGGCCGAGGCCCGATTCGAGCGGCAGGACCTGCGTCTCTGGAATCGCCAGCGTCGGACGCAGCTTCTTATAGGTAGAGTCAGTGTAGGGGACAACGGTATTCAAACCGTCGTTGCCACCAGCCATCTGCACGATAATCAAGGTATGATCGGTGGCACTCTGCGCGATAGTCGAGCCTTGCAGCGCCAGCGTGTGGGCTGAGGCGATGCCGCGACTGAAAATGGCGGGCATGACCATACCGGCTGAGACGACCAGCAGGCCATCTTTAATCATGGCCCTTCGCGTCAACTTCATGGATAGTCTCCTTTATGTTCTGTCTATCGACTAATTCAATTGATATTCAGGCGCGCCCATCATCAGGTAGAGGGTGCCGCGTACATTGCTGAGCGGATAGCTCTTGCCGTTCGTCAGCGTGATGGTCGGATACGGGCGACCACTGCTATTGCTGGTAAAATAGCTCACAAGCTGGTCGCGGGTCTGCGTGGTGATATTGCCGTCGAGCAAGAATGAGGCATAGTAGTCTACAAACTGCTCAGGTGAAGCGATCTTGTTGGCATCAACGATGGCTTGAAAATCTGGCGGCTGAACGCCAGCTTTCTGGTTGCGATTGACAAGCAGCAGATCGATATAGTTCAGGCGGTTCATCCAGGTGCCGCTATTGAGCCAGTAGGCGCTGACCTTATCGCCGGGCCAACCGGCGACATTGGGTGGATTGAAGACCTGCTGCCCCAGCACAGTGGTCATGGCAGGCAGGCCCTGTCCGTTGCCCTGGATATTGAGGGCGCGATAGGCCCCCACGACGAACTCTACAGGAGATTTGAGCCGACTGCGATAGGCTTTAGCAGATGAGAATTGCGGTGAGAGGAGCAGCGCGCGCATAACGTCACCCATGTTGTGACCGCTTTTGACGTAGACATCCACCAGCGGGCTGAGATCATCATTGCTGGGATTCTCATAGACAAAGAAGGTAAAGAGTTTGCGTGTGATGAACCAGGGTGCGGCTGGATGATTGGTGAGGATGCGAATAATATCTTTGTAGTCAAAGTTGCCGCGCTGCCCCATAAAGTTTTTCACCAGATCGTTGTGATCTCTGGGGAAGTAGCGCGAGGTGGTGGGGCCAGTAATGTGCCATCCGGTGAGAGCAGCAGCGGCCCCGAAGACATCTTGCTGCGTATAGTTAGCGACGCCTACCGTGAAGAGTTCCATGAGTTCGCGCGCGTAGTTCTCATTGGGAGCGTTTTTATGGCTTTTGGTCAAGTCCAGATAGAAGAGCATAGCCGGGTCGGCGGTGATGCCGAGTAGAATGTTATCAAAGGTGTCGAAGGCGTGTGCACGTAAAAACTGGTTCTGGTTCAGCATGCGCTCGGCAGCATAGATGCCGCCCGCTTTGGTGAAGCTGCTGGTCAGCACGCCATGCCAGAAGAGGGTCATTTTTTCCAGCAAAGGACGTTGCGTCCAGGCCATGCGCAGGAGCCACCAGCGCTGAATATCGGCAATAGCGGGGCCGCGACCGCTTAATTGCAAATTGAGCGCGCTCAGGCGGTTCTCCGTCTCATCATCATTCACCTGCTGGTAGTTAAGTAGGCGATTGACCGCCCCCTCAAAGCCGAGACTCTGATAGAGCGCCATATCCTGCGCTGAAGCACCGAAGCCTGCCTTACGCAAGAGATGCCCGATCTGCATATTGCTGGCAATAGGGCCATGCGTAATCGTAGTGAATAGCCCGTGCTGCCATGCTTCGGCCAGACCAACGCCGCCAACAGCTGCCGCACCCGCGCCAAGCGCGACTGCACCCAGAAGTTTGCGGCGCGAAAGCGGTTTTTTGGGTGGTGTGGTCGGAGCAGGCGCGTTAGCAGACGTTGCGCTCTGCCCACTCACTGCTGGTAGCGGCACGGTAGACTGAACTGCGGGCTGCTGCTGCTGCCCTGACGAAGACTGGTCGCCTGGCCAGGGCAAAGTTGGTTCATCATAAACATTCGTATCCATAGTTCGCTATTTCTCCCACAAAATCGGGTGCTTTATTGCATTTCTCATCTATTTCTCATCTGATACATGTATTGTAACTGAGAAATCTCAAGGAACTCTCAAGAGGGCTTCCAGATTTTTCCAAGAAATCACGTGCCGCAGGGTACCTGTGAGGGATACCCGGCGGCGGAGTAAGCTTCTGCTTGTTTGCTGTGAATTTTTGCGTTACCCTAAATAGGTATAATAGTTGCATTTTATTATAGGGCTTTTTAAAATATGAAAGCTGATATGAACAACTTTATTGCAGAGATTAGAAAAGATTAGACACTAATGGATACACAAACACTGCCCCACCTCAATGCTGTTCAACTTACTGCTAAGCCAAATTACCGCTCAGGCTATCTCTTACTCTTTTTATGCCTGCTGCTGTCGGGAAGCGCGCTCTTCTACCTGGACGCTGTGCTACCCCTACGCGATCTCTGGTTCTATAATGCCCTGTTAACGGTGCCCTGGCGTAACTGGCTGTTGTTGCCTGCTCATCTGCTGTTTCCAGGCTTGCCTACCCTCTCTGTGTTACCCGGTGTGCATCGTGTGCGACCTTCATCGATGACAATTCCCTGGCTGGAGACGAGCCTGCTGTTGCCTGGCTTCTGCTTCTTATTTACAGGCTACCTGCTGGCTGTACGCTATCTGCCACGCTATTTGTCGCAACGTGGCATCATCCTTTCAACTCTACTGCTCGGCCTGCTCTATATACTGATCCCGGTCGTCACTTCGCAGGACATTTTCTCATATATCGCCTATGCTCGCATGTTGTTTGTTTATCATTTTAATCCTCTAGTACTGCCGCCCACTGCTATTCCACACGACGTAATCTACCCATATCTGTACTGGGTGCATCAGCCTTCCATCTATGGCCCCGTCTGGGTCTGGCTCTGCGGCATCTTACTGGAAATAACACTGCACATGGGTTTTACCCACGTGGCCTCTATGGTACTGATGCTGCGCCTGTTCTCGCTGGCAATGCATCTCGGCTCGGTTCAGTTGATCTGGTCGATAAGCGGCTACATGCAGAGAACGACACCGTATAGTGCTAGCTCGCAACAGCAGCGCATACGAGCCACGCTGGCCTTTGCCTGGAATCCTTTTTTGCTGTTTGAGGCGGCTGTCAATGCCCACGTGGACATCACCATGCT